>NZ_JBRFPI010000109.1:0-11901 GCF_053579595.1 Cellvibrio sp. | reverse complement strand
CTAAACCGATCCCGTAAATACATGCCAGATGAAAGGTTATAGAGTAACATAGCCCGGAATTTACATCGCCTGTTAGCTGCCCGTCCCGATGAGTTTGGCCGGACACCTTGAGCCTGAGCAATTTATGGAACACACCCCCATCGCCTGTAGCCATCACGACCACAACCATTGCATTAGCGATGCGCTGGAGGCAGCCCGCCAGCTCTGTGTGGGGCGCGGTGTGCGGCTCACCGATTTGCGCCTGCAGGTGCTGGAACTCATCTGGCAAAACCACAAACCGCTCGGCGCCTATACGCTGATGGAGATGCTGGCCAAGGCCAATACCCGCCGCGTGGCGCCGCCGACTGTATATCGCGCGCTGGATTTTCTGTTGGAGCAGGGATTGATTCACCGTATCAACGTACTCAATGCGTTTATCGGATGCCCTTCACCGACCACCAAACACCAGAGCCATTTTTTGATTTGCCACGCATGTGGTATCGCCATCGAACTCGACCAACCGGAACTCAGCCAACAGATTATCGGCGTGGCGCAGGACGCAGGGTTTCAGGTGGAGAGCCAGTCGCTGGAAGTCTCCGGCCTATGCGCCAACTGCGCTGGCATTCCCGGGCAGAGCGAGCATCGACATGAGTGATTATTTGATCAAAGCGCGCGGGCTGGGCGTTACGCGCAATGGCCGCCAGATTTTACAGCGCGCCGATTTAACCCTGAAGGCAGGCAAGATTGTCACCCTGATTGGCCCCAATGGCGCAGGTAAAACCACCCTGGTGCGCGCGGTACTCGGGCTGATCAAAATCGATGAGGGCGCGATCGACAAAGCGCCGGATTTACGCATAGGCTATATGCCGCAAAAGCTTCATATCGAGCCCAGCCTACCCCTGACCGTAGCGCGCTTTCTCGCTCTCGGTGGCAAGGCGCGCGCGGATCTGGGCGAGACGCTGGCGCTGACCGGTATCGATAAACTCATCAATATGCCCATGCAGTCGCTCTCCGGCGGCGAGACCCAGCGGGTGTTGCTGGCGCGCGCTCTCTTGCGCGATCCTCAATTATTGGTGTTGGATGAACCCGTGCAAGGCGTGGATGTGACCGGGCAATCGGCGCTCTATGCGCTGATCAACGAGATCCGCAACCGCCGCCAGTGCGGTGTGCTGCTGGTATCCCACGATTTGCATTTGGTGATGGCGACAACCGATACGGTGATCTGCCTCAACCAGCATGTCTGCTGCGAGGGCCACCCGGAACAGGTGACTAACGACCCTGCCTATCTCGCACTCTTTGGAGAAGCTGTAGGTGCGGCCAACCCGCCGCAAGTGGCGATTTATACCCATCACCACGACCATCAGCACGATGCCCACGGCAATGTTATCCACGCCAAACCCGGCGGCTCTGCCCACATCCACACCAGCGCTTGCAGACACGATCACCATGCCTGATTTTTTATTGCTCGCTCTACTCGCCGGTATCGCGGTAGCACTAGTAGCCGGCCCCCTCGGCGCCTTTGCCGTCTGGCGCCGCATGGCCTATTTCGGCGATACCCTCGCCCACTCAGCCCTGCTCGGCGTGACCTTCGGTTTGCTGCTGGATATCAACCTCAACCTCGCTATCGCCCTCGGGTGCTTACTGCTGGCACTGATTTTGGTGGCATTGCAGAATAATCGTTTTCTCGCCACCGACACCCTACTGGGCATTTTGTCCCACTCAACACTTGCACTTGGATTAATCTGCGTCAGCGTGTTTAGCGAAAATCGCATCGACCTTATGGCCTATTTATTTGGCGATATCCTCTCGGTCAGCCAGAGCGATGTAATCAGTATTTGGGTTATTTCGTTGGCAGTCATTGGCGCGCTCATCTGGCTTTGGCGCCCGCTGCTGGCAATTACCGTGCACGAAGAATTGGCGCAGGTAGAAGGCGTACCCGTGGTACGAGTGCGCACGGCACTAATGCTGCTTATGGCGCTGGTGATTGCGATAGCGATGAAGGTAGTGGGCGTACTGCTAATTACCGCACTATTGATTATCCCCGCTGCAGCCAGCCGCCGCTTGACCCATACGCCGGAGCAGATGGCGCTGGTATCCAGCCTGCTTGGCGTCATCGCCGTACTAGCCGGGCTCGCGGCATCCTATTGGTGGGATAGCCCCGCCGGCCCTGCAATTGTGCTCTCCGCCACCCTGCTGTTCAGCCTGACGCTGCTGAAAAAACAACAGGCCTAAGGCAGTGATCAAGCCTGCCGGGGCTGTCTTTTTGTAAGCCAAATCGCACAAACTTTAGCGAGAATTGCGACTATTATCACACTCGGGATTCACGGATACTGATCAGCATCCCGCCTTGACTCACACGTAAAGTTTGGCGGCAAAATCAGCAAGGACAACGCCTACATGACAATTTTAAATATCGGTAACGAAGCCTTTAACAGCACGGAAGTTGCCGAAAAGGTGCAAAACGACATCAACTTTTTGCTGGCGCGGATTGATCATTTGCGGCAGCAGCCCAACCCCAATCCCGTGGTATTACATACCTACCAGGAGATGCTGGAAAGCCGCCAGGCGGTATTGGAGTGGTTGGTGCACGACCAAGCCCCAATCCTGACAGCGGCACACAACGGCGGCTAGCTGTCACCCAAAGTTCATCAAAATGTTGCGTTTTCGTCACATGCTCACCGCAGACTTGGGTGAAACAGCTACGGAAACGCACTATGACTTCTTCCGCCAATGCCCTTGTTGCGCCCTTGCCTGTTGCTGCCAGCAGCGACCATCTGGATAACCCCAAACCTGCCAGCTACCTGATTAACGCCCGCACTGTGTGGATCTCGGATATTCATCTGGGTTTCCGCGACTGTAAGGCCGATTATTTGCTCGATTTCCTCAACCACATTCATTGCGACACCCTCTATCTGGTGGGCGACATTGTCGACTTGTGGTCGCTCAAGCGCCGCTTTTGTTGGCCGCAAAAACACTATCAGGTGATGTTGAAATTCTACGAATTGGCGGCCAAAGGCGTGCGTGTGGTCTACGTACCCGGCAACCACGACGACCCCATCCGCCACTTTAGCGGCCAGTTGTTCGGGCCGATTGAAATCGCGCGCGAGCACGAGTATGTAACGGCAGATGGCAAACGTCTGCTAATCATGCATGGCGATGCGATGGATGCCTATATCAACCACAGTTGGCTTAAGCGGGTCATTGGCGACCACGGTTACGAGTTGTTGCTGTTTATCAACCGCTGGTCAGACCGCGCCCGCAAGTTGCTGGGGCGCCCCTACTTCTCGCTCGCTGGATTGATCAAAAGCAACATCAAAGGCGCCAAAGCGGCGATTGCCACCTATGAGCGGGAGGCCATTGCCGAGGCCAAGCGGCGCGGCTACGACGGTGTCGTCTGCGGCCATATCCACTACCCGGCACTGCGCGAAGAAGGCGGCTTGCGCTACGCCAACTGCGGCGATTGGATCGAAAACTGCACTGCATTAGTGGAAGATCATCAAGGCTGCATGCGCCTGCTACATCACAGCGATAAGATTCATTGGCAGGAGTTAGAGAGCGCCTGAGATTAATTATAGAGATTCAGGTTTCCAGCGCCTGCATGGTAACAGCGGCGATAAAGCCAGCAGCGGCAATTAACCCTGACAGCTCATGGGTTTCAGCAAAGGCTTCGGGGATCATAGTCTCCACCAGCATCGCAAATACGCCGCCGGCGGCGATGCAAGTTATCAGCGCTTTGATGTGCCCGGGCGCGCTGCCAAAAAACACTGCGCCGATAATCGCAAATACCCCCGACAAGACCGCCATACCACCCCAGAGCCGCAACATAAACCAACCACCATGGCCAGCGCGGCGCATACCGGCAGTACTGGAGAGCGCTTCAGGAATATTAGAGATGAAAATGGCGGCAATAGTGGCGAGGCTAAGTTTGCCACCGCTGGCAACCAGCAAACCTATCGCAATGGATTCGGGCAGACCATCGAGCAAGGTGCCCGCCGCAATCGCCACGCCGGTATTGTTCGCTGCCGGTTGTTGGCTATGGGAGCGTTTGCGATGTTTGACGCCGGATGTATTCAGCCAGTGGTTGATCAGTGAAAAACCCGCCGCACCCAGCATAAAACCGCCCGCAATCCAGCCCATACCCGCTTCGACCAACGCATCACCTACCAAATCAAAACTGAGTGCCGCGAAAAGGACGCCACTGCCGAAAGCCATGATGTAAGCGACAACTTTGGGAGGAAAGTAGATAAACCAGCCCAATGCCGAACCCAGTAAAAGTGCGCTGGCAGCGATAAAACCCCACGCGCCCGCCTCCAGCCAGAGCGGCATAATCAGCTGCCAAACCAGCCGCGCACCAGATCGGGCAACGGCACCGACCGGCCATCAACACTACTCACCCACACCACTTTGGAATAGCCTTCTGCCGCCGGGGTGTCCGGTTGGGATGCGGTGTAGACCTTGTACTTGACCATAAAGCTGGAACGCCCCGGCTCGCTGATAAAGACGTCAATACGCAGGGTCTCGGGGTGGAAAATCGGTCGCAAAAATGTGCAGCCAATAGTGACGACTACTGGGTGGGTATCACTTTTGAGGGGTAGCCCTTTCTCCAGCATCCACATAAAACGCGCTTCCTCAAAGTAGCGGAAGTAGAGCGTATTATTGACGTGGCCATAGGCGTCCATATCACCCCAGCGGACGGGAATATCGCAGGAAAAAAACGGTTGTGTCGATTCATCGTGGCTCATCAATAACTACTCCTTAAGCGGTCTGTTTGGCCATAAAACTCACCTGCATGCTGCCTAAACCAGCATAGTCGATCTGAATATCGGTGTTGAGCGGCACTTCAATCACCCCGGCAAAGGAGCCGGTGATCACCGCCTGTCCTGCGATTATCCCTTCACCCCTGCTGCGCAGGAATTCGGCCAGCCAATAGAGCGGAGCGCGCGGATGGGTATTAGGGTGCTGCCCCTGCCGCTCGATCACTTCGCCATTGGCGCAGGTCATAGTCACGGTAAAGCTGCTGGCGCCACGGGCGCTATCTGAATCTACCTGCGGGCCGATAAACAGACCCTGGTTAACCAGGCCATCGGCGAGCATTTCGGGGAATTCACAGTTAGCTGGGTCGGCGTAGCGGCTGTTGATCAACTCCAATGCCATGTGGGTGCGGGCGATGGCGGCATCGACTTCGGCGGGCGTATAAGGCTCGGCGCGCGCTGGTAAATCCTGCCCAAAAAAGAACGCAAGTTCAGGTTCGATGCGGGCTCGCTCGCCCTCAGCCGTGGTTTTAGTCCAGAGGCTGACCGGTGGTACAGAGTCTATAGTGCGGGTGTAAATCGGGCCGACAACCAACTTGCCTTCCGGTGGCAACAGGCATTTCCAGCCACCGATACTGTCGTCCATTTTTTCGCACCACGCATTAGTAACAGCGGCCTGGATCGCCAGCGCCTGCTCCAGATTTTGTGGGCGGCATTGTTCAGGCAATCGCTCAGACTGACTGCCATGAATACGGCGTTCAACCAAAATAGCGGCCGCCTCGGCAGCGGGGAAATCGTTCATAAACATTACTCAATTAGGTGGGGGATGACCTGCAGCATACCGATCAAAAATCACTTACACCATAAACAAAAAACCCCTCGAAAGGGGTTTTGGCTGCCGCTGTTCTAGCTGCTAGTGGTGCGGCGACAGCTCATGGGCGATATGTTTGAGGTCATCGCTGGACTCAATAATGTTCGCCACGGTGGTATAGGCTTTTTCCGGATCAAGATGCAAATCTTCAAACACCTGCGGAGGAATTGCCAATTTCGGTCCGCGGCCAATATTGTGCTGGTGCAACAAGCGCTGTGCGACAAAGATCAGCTTCGCGTAAGCAGCGTACTCACCTTGGTAATGCGGATTGTTCTGGTGGCGCAGACCCACTACAACTTCCTCCGGCATCGACCACAGCGACATCAACGCTGCCCCTAGTTGCTCGCGGGTAACGCCGAGCAAATGGCGCTCTACAGCTTGATGATCCACATGGGGATTGGTATCCGCCAGCTCGCAGTAGTTGTGGAAATAGGGTGGAAACACCTCTGCGAGAATCAGGTAGCCGAAGTTATGCAGCAGGCCGCACAGGTAGGCCATACCAAAACTGGGGCGGTGGTCGCGCGGAATGGCAGTTACCAAACCTTCAATCGTGGCTGCCATATACACCGCTTGCTGCCAGTAAGGCAGTGCACCGTGAGGGCCTTCTTTGGGGATGGTCATGGCTTTGCCAAGCGACAAGCCCAACGCCAGATTGAGCACCATGTCAAAACCCAGCACCCGAACTATGGCGTCGTGGATGGATTTGATTTTGCCCGGCGCCGAATAGTAAGGCGACGCTGCCCAACTCACCACTTGTGCGGCAAGGCTGGGGTCAGTCTCCACAATTTGGGCGAGATCGCTGATATCGGCATTGGGGTTAACACGCAGCTTGATAATGCGCTGGGCAGTATCCGATAAAGGCGGTAATTCGAGGGTTTCCTCCAAGCGCTGCTTCACCCGCAGTTGGGTGAAATTGCGCACTGCACCGAGGATTTGGTCGGTATCGCTGGTGCTGGTATCGTCGACCTCCAGGGGCTCAAGCGGCACGGCTATATCGCAAATAGTCGCATCATCCATAATTTGCTGAAACTCTTCGCGACTAAAACGAAGCAACTGTTTCTCATCGCCCGAATCAGCCAAGAGCTCACTACGCTCTACCAAGCTGCGGTCGATCAGCGTCAGCAGACCGGCGAGCTTGGGAAGCGCAGGTATGGATTGCAGATTGTGGGATACACAGAATTTATGGACATCTTCCGGTTTGGCGGCATGGAGTTCGCGGCTTAATTGTCGGTTGACCGCCTTGAGATCCAGCAGGCGATCCGCTGCAAAAATCACCTGTACCCGACCTTTGCCGTCCTGCAGGATTACTGACTTAGCTGCGCTCATAGTACGTAAATGCTGGTCATGCCAGAGCGCTCGTTCATTCTCATTTACTGGCACTTCAGACACCTGATAATGCACATTTTGCTTGTTGAGCAATGATTGAACACTGGTAGGGACTGACACGGCCTACTCCTCTTTTTTAATTCCAAGTGGTTGATATGCATAGGTTTAAATGACTCTGGGCCGCTTTAGTCTGACGAGTGTAATCCAGTAAAAGCAATTCTCATATAGTCAAACAACATAATTGGCGGAGCGCATTGTTTCCCGGCAGACGATCTATCCAAGCATAGTCGAGATTTAGGGGTGCACAGGGCAATCTGGTGGAAGATATCAATAACTCGGTCAAAAAATGGAATAGTTCTCATCCACAGGAAGAAACATCCGCCAAATCGTTATAAGTCAATCGTTATACCTGTAAATAGCGTTGGTTTTCGCCCAGCCAGCGCAGCACTAACTGGCCGCACAGCTGCGGATAATCACTCATTAATAAGAGCGCGGCATCTTTGACTTCGGGTAGTAAATGACTGTCGCGCTGCAAATCGGCGATTTTGAATTGCATCTCACCGGTTTGGCGGGTACCCAGCACTTCGCCCGGGCCGCGCAGCAGCAAATCCTGCTCCGCAATATAAAAGCCGTCGCTACTTTCACGCATCACCCGCAACCGCTCTCGGCTGTTGTGCGACAAGGGTGAACCATACAAAAGCACGCAGTGGCTCGCCGCCGAACCGCGCCCTACCCGACCGCGCAACTGATGCAACTGCGCAAGCCCCAGGCGCTCAGGGTTTTCAATAATCATCAGGCTGGCATTAGGCACATCCACCCCCACTTCAATCACAGTGGTCGCCACGAGCAAATCCAATTGATTGGCTTTAAACGCGGCCATCACTGCCTCTTTTTCAGCTGGCTTCAACCGCCCGTGGATCAGGCCGATACGCAGATGCGGCAAGGATTCCGTCAGATTGGCCAAGGTCGCCTCGGCCGCTTGCGCCTCCAGCGCCTCGGACTCTTCGATCAGCGTGCACACCCAGTAGGCCTGCCGCCCCTGCTCGCAGGCCAGACGCACCCGTTCGATCACCTCTTCGCGGCGATTATCGCTGATCACCACCGTGGTAATCGGCGTGCGTCCGGGAGGGAGCTCGTCGATCACCGAACAATCGAGATCGGCGTAGGCGCTCATCGCCAGGGTGCGTGGGATAGGGGTAGCAGTCATTATCAACTGATGAGGGCGAAGCAAGCCGGATCGCCGATTTTCATCGCTATTGGTACCTTTTTCCGATAGCGTAAGGCGCTGATGAACACCAAAGCGGTGCTGCTCATCGATGACAATCAAACCCAGATTTGCAAACTCCACCGCCTCCTGAAATAGTGCGTGAGTGCCAACTACCACCTGCGCTTCACCGCTGGCAATAGCCGCCAGCTGGGTGCGCCGCTCAGCCACTTTTAACTTGCCGGTCAGCCAGCCAAGCTGGATACCGAGCGGCGTCAGCCATTTGCCAAAGTTGAGCCGATGTTGCTCGGCGAGGATTTCGGTCGGCGCCATAATCGCCGCCTGTTTACCGCTGGCAACAGCGGCCAATGCAGCCAGTGCCGCCACTACCGTCTTGCCAGAGCCTACATCGCCCTGCACCAGCCTGAGCATGGGGATAGGCTTGGCTAGATCGGTGGCAATTTCACTGACGACGCGGCTCTGGGCGCGAGTTAGATTGAAGCCCAACTGCGCCAAAAAGCGGGCCTGCAAACTCGCATCCAAATTCAGGCGGGTGGCGCCATCAGCCTGGGTTTCGCGGCGCAACAGCAGCAGGCTCAGATGGTGCGCCAACAATTCTTCAAATGCCAAACGCTGCTGGTAGGGATGCTCGCCATCCATCAACTGCTGGATATTGGCATTGGTCGGTGGCTGATGCAGATAGCGCAAAGCATCGGCAAGCGAGGACTGGTTCAACTGGCGGCGCACCACTTCGGGTAGCAACTCTTTAAGCGCGTGCGTATCGAGCCATGTCAGTGCCTGCAGTGCCAGTGAGCGCAGGCGCGGCTGGGTCAGGCCTTCGGTGGCGGGGTAAATCGGGGTGAGCGACTGCGCCAGCGGCAGGGGCGCCGCGGCGCTCAACTCATCGTATTCGGGATGGTACATCTCCAAGCCCGAGGCGCCGCGGCGGGTCTCTCCAAAAATCCGCAAGCGCGTTCCGTTTACCAGCCGCTGCTTTTGCGCATTGTTAAAATGATAAAAGCGCAATGTGATTGTACCGGTGCCGTCCTGCACTTTGCACACAAGGCTGCGGCGCTTGCCAAACACGATATCGCAGGCGCGCACCTCCGCCTCAATCACCGCATTGACGTTGGGCTGCAGGGCACCTATCGGCGTAATGCGGGTGCGGTCAAGGTAGCGCAAAGGCAGATGCAGAAGGATATCTTGCAGGCTAAAAAGGCCGATCTTCGCCAATTTGGCGGCCAAACTGGCGCCAACACCTTTTAGGGCGCTGGCGGGAATTTGGTCGAGGGTTCTCTCGCTAGCAGATGCCAAAGTAGATATTACTCGCCAGGATCAGTGGCGGCAGGCTTTGATCGCCGCACGCAAGGCATCAATCGCTTTGTGGCGCGGGAAGCTGGCGCGCCAGGCGAGTGCAACTGTACGACTGGGTGACGGTTCAATAAACGGACGGGTGACCAATACTTCTGAGCTGTAGAGCGAGCTCTCGGCGGCCGAGGCGGGCAAAATAGTCAGGCCGAGACCCGAGGCGACCATATGGCGCAGGGTTTCCAGTGAACTACCTTCAGCAGCGGTGCGCACGTTGCTGGCGTTAGCCTCGCCGTGGTGTTGCAGACTCGGGCAGGTGGTGAGCACCTGGTCGCGGAAGCAGTGGCCTTCACCAAGGAGCAACAACTGCTGATCATTCAGGTCATCCGGCTTCAGAGCTTCTTTGGCAGCGAGCGGATGGTCCTTGGGCATCAACACCACAAAGGGTTCTTCATAAAGGGCTTGGGTAACCACGTCCGGCTCGACGAATGGCAGAGCCACAATAATCACATCCAACTCACCGTTACGCAGCTTTTTGCGCAGGTTGTGCGTATAACCCTCCTCCACGTAAAGCGGCATTTTGCTCGCTAATTTTTGCAAATGGGGGATAAACTTGGGTAGCAAATAGGGGCCGATAGTGAAAATCGCGCCGACCGACAGGGGGCTGCTGAGTTGGTCTTTACCGGCATCGGCGAGGTCTTTGATGGCCGCTGTCTGCTCCAGCACCAGATTCGCTTGCGCTACGATTTGCTCCCCGAGCGGTGTGGGCTGCACGCGCGATTTGGTGCGCTCGAACAGCGCTATGCCCAGCTCATCTTCCAGTTTTTTAACCGCAATACTCAGGGTCGGCTGGCTTACGTAGCAGCGATCGGCCGCGCGGCCAAAATGTTGCTCTTGGGCAAGCGTGACTATATAGCGCAATTCGGTCAGGGTCATAATGCAGCTCCGTTACTAAGACTTCTGTGAATAGCCTAAAACTATCAGATTGGCGACTTTTATCAAATGACAATTAACACATCTACACAAGAAAAACTCTTGATCATCGGTTGTGGCGATATCGGCCAACGCCTAGCGCAGCAACTCAGTCCTAATCGCTACCAAGTTACCGGGTTGCGCCGCCATCCACCGGAGGACGTACCTTACCTGCAATATCAAGTGTGCGACGCCACCCACACCGGGGAACTCAACGCCCTACTCGGCCGCGAAGCCTTTGATATTGTTGTGATCAGCATGACACCCGCCGAACGCAGCGATATAGGTTACGAACAGGCTTATGTGCAGACCTGCCGCAATTTGGTAGCTGGATTAAAACACTACCAGCGGCGGCCACGCCTGATCCTATTTGTCTCCAGTACTGCCGTGTATGGGCAAAATGATGGCAGTTGGGTGGATGAGTTATCGCCAACCGAACCCGACAGCTTTAGCGGTAAACGCTTGCTGGAAGCGGAACAGGTTATAAAGCAAAGCGGCTTCGCCCACAGCTGCGTCCGTTTTAGCGGAATTTACGGCCCAGGCCGCAACCGCTTGATCGAGCAGGTAAAACAGCAGCGCGCATCGGCCAGCACGCACTACACCAACCGCATCCACGCCGATGACTGCGCCGGAGTGCTCGCGCATTTGATCGAACTGCAGCATAAACAACATCTTGCACCTGTGTATGTGGCGACAGACTCATCACCCACTCCCATGTTTGAGGTCGTCAGCTGGATCGCCGAACAATTGGGGATTCGGGATTTTTTAGCGTCCGACGCAGTAAATGAGCGCGGTAATAAACGCATTAGCAATCAGCGTTTACTGGCGACGGGTTATTCCTTTCGCTATCCGGATTTCCGCGCGGGTTATGCAGGCCTAATCAACTTACAGGCATAAAAAAACCCGGCACGCTGGCCGGGTTTTTCGTCACACGCGCAGCTATTAATTGCGTGTTTCGGTCTTGGTCACTTTAGTAGATACTTGGCCTACTACGCGACGGTTCTGCTCGCGACCAGCTGCATTCATGTTATCTGCAATCGGCTTGGCTTCGCCGTAACCAATAGCATTAACACGATCTGCACCGATACCATATTTGGTAATCAGGGCGGCTTTTACAGCATCAGCACGACTTTGTGACAACTTTTGGTTGTAGGCATCAGAACCCTGGCTGTCAGTGTGGCCTTCAACGGTCACAACGGTATCAGCGTATTGGTTCATGAAGGTGGCCAAATTGGCTACTTCATTTTCAAACTCGGGTTTGATGATCGACTTGGCGGTATCGAAAGTGATGTTTAATTCAATCGCTACACTTTCGGTCAATTTCAGTGAACACCCCACTGCATCAACTTTATGGGTTTTGGGTGTATCAGGGCATTGATCTTTGGAATCCAATACACCGTCGCCATCGCTATCAACTTCTACCGGAGCAGCCACTACAGGAGCTGGCGTCGCTGCAGGTGCAGATGATTCGCCAAACACAAAACCAATAC
>NZ_JBRFPI010000108.1:0-11987 GCF_053579595.1 Cellvibrio sp. | reverse complement strand
GCGAATAAAGGCCAGCTTCGGCAGACTCTTCCTGCGGGCGGGGGCGGGGTTGGTCCTGATCAATCAAACCCGCATTAAGTCAGCATCAATCGCCATTTGCTTACCGGGCATTGCATCCAGGGTAAACCGCGCGCTCACCTCGGATATACGGCCTGCCCCCTTAGTAATTACCACGAAGTTGATAATCATCAAGATGATAAAGACCACAATACCCACAGCGAGATTCCCGCCGATAACCACGTGTCCAAAGGCTTCGATTACTTTACCTGCCGCATCCCCACCTTGATGGCCCTCAAGCAAAACCACGCGGGTAGACGCCACATTCAAACCTAAGCGCAACAAAGTGGCGATCAGCAAAATAGTGGGAAAAGCGGCGAAATCCAGTGGACGCATTGCATAGACAGAGACGAGCAACACCACCAATGAGAGCGCGATGTTGAACGTAAAGAAGGCGTCAAGTAGCAAGGGTGGAATTGGCAAGATGATCATTGCCAGAAGCATCATCAGCAAAACTGGTATGCCTAAATTGCCGCGCCCCATTCCCCTCAGGGAACCCAGCGCCGCTTTGCCGTTGAAGCCATTTAATTGATTGAACGTTGGTAAGGCCATAAGCACGGATTCTTGACAGTTAGGTCATTTTTCCGTGATATCGCAAGAAGCGTACCGATTTAGTATTTCAGTAGACTTTTGTAGCAATCAGTCCAGGTTACCTGAAGCATCGTAACGCAAGTCACGCGGTACATTGATATTGCGTGGATAGGTCGGTTTTTCGCCCTTGCCTTTGCGGAAATTGCGCAATTGGAACACATAGGCAAGTATTTGTGCGACCGCCAAGTACAAACACGATGGAATTTCCTGATCTACTTCCGTGGTGTAAAAAATCGCGCGCGCCAGCACTGGTGATTGGATTATTTCGATTTTATGGGCGTTGGCAATTTCACGGATTTTTAATGCGGTGTGATCGCCTCCTTTGGCGATCATAATCGGCGTGTCCATATTTTCCGGATCGTATTTCAATGCAACCGAAAAATGTTCCGGGTTGGTTATGACGACATCTGCCTGAGGAACGTTGGACATCATGCGGCGCTGCGCCATTTCCCGTTGCAACTGGCGAATTCGGCCTTTTACTTCCGGTTTACCATCCGTATCTTTGGATTCGTCTTTTTGATCCTGCCGCGACATTTTTAACTTTTTATTGTATTCGTAAATTTGCAGCGGAACGTCAATCGCCGCAATTAAAATAGTAGTGGCAGAAAGTGCGATAGTGGCAAAAATAGAGATTTCCAAGGAATGAATAATCGCATTGCCGATACTTTCATCAACCAAGCGAAACATATCCTGCGCATAAAATTTTAACAGCCAAATAGTCGCGCCTAAAATAATCAGCACCTTGCCCAATGCTTTTAATAATTCAATCAAGGATTTAACCGAAAACATGCGTTTAATCCCTGCCAACGGATCCATACGGCTAAGTTTTGGCTCCATGGCTTTACCGCTGAAATTCCAGCCACCTAATGCAATTGGTCCGACAATCGAGGCGATTAATAAAATTGCCATCAGCGGCGCAATACTAAAAAGCCCATCATAAATGGCGCTGACCAAATGGGCGATCATTGCATTGGGGTCATAAATCGTTGCGCGGTTGAGGACAAAATTGTCGCGCGTAAGGCCGACCAGTTTAGCCCCCATAAATTCAGCAAAGAAATAAATACCCAGCGCTGCCAGCATTAAAACCGCTGTTGTCGTGAGATCTCTGGATCGTGGGATTTGGCCTTCTTCGCGCGCTTTTTCAATTTTGCGCGAACTGGCCTCTTCCGTTTTTTCCTGACTGCTGTCGTCTTCTTCAGCCATGACTACACCTTATGGGGTCAGTGCCAAAGTACGCAGCACACCTATTCCCTCTTCCATAATCTCAAAATACACCGGTAGGAAGTTGGCAAGCGTGAACCACATGAGGATAAAACCAAAAATCAGAGTGATGGGAAAACCGACCGTAAACACATTCATTTGTGGTGCTGAACGGCTCATCACCCCAAACGACATATTCACAATCATTAATGAGGTAAACAGCGGCAAGGTAATCAATAAAGCTGCACTAAACAACCAGGAGCCCAAATCCACAATCGTCATAAAATGCGCGCTATTCATTCCTGCCCCACCAATCGGAAAGGTGGTAAAACTGTCGATCATCAATTGCAGCACTACCAAGTGTCCATTGCTGGCTAAAAATAATAAGGTGGACACTAATAAATAAAATTGCGATAAAATCGTCACACTCACACCACTGGATGGATCATTCATCGCAGCAAAACCCAAACCCATTTTCATTGCGATAAATTGCCCCGCCAACACAAATACATGCAGGACCACTTGCATGGCAAAGCCCAGGGCAAGGCCAATCAATACCTCCTGAATGATCATCATAAAACCTTGCGCCGACAAAAAAGAAACCACTGGCGCAGGCGGCAATACCGGAGCAATCATGATGGAAGTAAACAGGGTGAGGATGATACGCACACGAGCCGGTACCGTACGCGCACCAATGACCGGTACGGCAAAATAAAAAGCGCTGATACGCAGTAGCGGCCAGAGATACTGGCCGATAAATTGCGATAGTTGCTCTTCACTGATGATTAATTCTTGCATTGCTTTGACCTACCCGATGAGGCCCCGTTTTACCCAATAAGAGAAGGCACGCTCGAAAATAATCGATTAAACAAATCCATAAACTTGGTCAACAACCAGGGGCCTGCCATCATCAAGGTAATTAAGGTAACAATAAGACGCGGTAAAAAACTGAGGGTTTGTTCGTTAATCTGGGTCGCGGCTTGAAACATACTCACAATTAAACCCACAATCAAACCAGGGCCAATAATAACCAGCAACATTAATATCACCAGAAAAAATGCTTCTGCAAATAAATCCATTACCACTTCGGGAGTCATCATAATCAAGCCTCCATCATATGCCATAGCTAGCGGCGAGCGTGCCTACAATCATCGCCCATCCATCGACCAGGACAAACAACATAATTTTAAACGGCAGGGAAATAATCAGTGGTGATAGCATCATCATCCCCATAGCCATAAGCACACTGGACACGACTATATCGATCACCAAAAACGGAATGAAAATAATAAAACCAATTTGGAACGCCGTTTTTAATTCACTGATAATGAATGCGGGCACCAGAATACTGAATGGTGTTTCCTCCGGGGTGGCTATCGGCGGATGCTTGGCGATGCCTACAAACAAAGCGATATCGGATTCGCGTGTCTGGGCAATCATAAACGCATGAAAAGGGGCAGCGGTTTTTGCCAACGCTTCCTGCGCACCAATCTGCTGGTTAATGTAGGGCTGCAGCGCATCTTCATTCACCTTATTCAATACCGGCTGCATAATAAACAGGGTTAAAAATAACGCGAGACCGATCAAAATCTGGTTTGATGGCGACTGCTGCAGGCCGAGCGCCTGACGCAAAATAGAAAATACAATAATGATGCGGGTGAAGGATGTCATCATCATCAATAGTGCCGGCAAAAACGTCAGCGCCGTCATAATCGCGAGGATTTGCAGGGTTACCGTATACTCCTGCGTACCGTCAGGATTAGTTTTTACCGTCAATGCGGGCAACCCGGGAATAGCCGGCAAGCTGCCCAAATTTGAAGGCGCTGTTTGAGTAAGCGGCAAATTATTCGCTGCGGTATTCACTACATTGGGGGTATTCGTTTGCGCAGATGCAATACCTGCACACATCATCAATAGCAGCGCAAACAAGGTCTGCATGAATACCACTCTATTACGAACTGCATTATTCAGCATGGCATTTCCTAGGGTGCAGAATCGTTTTTATTGTTGGAGTCTTGCATAGGGGTTAGCGACGACTTTTGCTGCAGGATCGCCATTAACTTACGGCTAAAGTCAGATGGGTTTTCGGTTTTGCCATCCACCACAATCGGCGTTTCAAATACATGCAGGGTATTAATATTGGTTGATGTAATCCCCAATAATAATTGCTGCCCACCCGCCTCAATCAGCACTATGCGCTCACGTGTACCCAAACGCATAGCCGATAAAACTTTAATGTGGGCATTCGCTGAAAAAGCACCTTGGCTAAAACGCTTAACAAACCAGGAGATAGCAAAAATTAAACCGATAATACCCATCAATGCCAGAGTTACATTGACCAGGTGACGGCCACTGCCAATCTGCGCTGTGGTCGCAGCGCCTTGCGCATAGCTGAGTTGAGTGAAAAACACTATCGCCAACAATAATGTTCCTCGTCCTTTAGCGAAGAGCTTGCACCTCAATGACGAAAGGATTTTTGTTAACAAGACGAGGGGCATTCTTTTATTCCTAACGCAGTTTTTTAATGCGTTCCGCAGGGCTGATAACATCAGTCATACGAATACCAAATTTTTCATTGACCACCACTACTTCGCCATGCGCGATCAATGTACCGTTGACCAATACATCCAGCGGTTCGCCGGCAAGACGATCCAATTCAATTACCGAACCTTGGTTGAGCTGCAATAAATTGCGAATCGTAATTGAAGTGCGCCCTACTTCCATCGAGATAGACACTGGAATATCCAGAATCACATCCAGATCCGGACTGCCCGGCGGTTGTTTAAGCACTTCACTTTTTAATTCATCAAACGACACTGCGCTGGCCATGGCTTCATCAACATCAGCCTGCTCTGCCATAGCGGCAGCCCAATCATCGGCCATTGAGTCTTGATCAACATCATCATTTGCCATTTTTTCCACCTTTAGTTGCAGTCACACGCTCTTCTTTAGTATTAGTTGTTTCATCGGTTTTTGTGCTATCACCTTTAGTGCCGGTTATATTGTAAGCACTGCGACGGTCAATAAATTCGCGAATTTTCAAACTGAGAAAACCATTGGTTTGACCTAGCTGGGTCCTGAACATAGGAACACCATTGGCGGTCAATACATGATAATCAGGGAATTCAATTGGAATAATATCTCCCGCTTTTAAATCAACAATATCGCGCAGGGTAATGTCGCGCCGCACGATGTCGCATTCCAAATCCACACTTGCCGAAAGCACATCCTCGCGCAAGGCTTTTTCCCAACGTTCGTCATGCTCATCGCTGTCACTTTGCAAACCGGCATCGAGCACTTCGCGAATCGGTTCGATCATTGAATAAGGAACAGTAATATGCATTTCACCGCCGCCACCATCCAATTCAATATGGAACGTACTCACCACCACGACTTCACTGGGGCTGACAATGTTGGCAAGCGAGGGGTTAACTTCTGAATGGACATATTCAAAATTGATAGGGAAAACCGCTTTCCAGGCCTCGGTTAAATCGATAAATGCTTGATTTAATACCATCTGCACTACGCGCAATTCAGTCGGGGTAAATTCGCGGCCTTCAATTTTTGCGTGGCGGCCATCGCCCCCAAAAAAGTTATCCACTAATTTAAAAACCAAGCGCGCATCGAGAATAATTAATGCCGTACCACGCAAAGGTCGAAACTTCACCATATTCAAACTGGTAGGCACGTAAAGCGTATGGACATACTCGCCAAATTTTTGGATTTGCACACCACCAACTGAAACATCGGCAGTTCTACGCAATAAGTTAAACATACTGATGCGGGTGTAGCGGGCAAAACGTTCATTGATCATTTCGAGCGTGGGCATGCGCCCACGCACAATACGATCCTGGCTGGTGAGGTCGTAGTTTCTTACCGTACCGGGTTCAGCATCGCCCTCGGTATCTATGTCACCGTCATCAACGCCGTGGAGGAGCGCGTCAATTTCGTCTTGCGAGAGTAAATCTTGCACAGCGGTTTCCTTATTGCATTACAAAGTTGGTAAACAACACTTGTTCGACATTCGAGGGGGAAACCTCTTCGCTTTTGCCACTGGTAACCAGGGCTTCTTGCTCTTTCTGCAATTGGCTGCGAATAATTTCCAGCGCTTCTTCCCGTAAAGTTTCTTTCCCTTCGTTTGTCTGTAACTCTTCAAAATTTTTGGCACTTAACAGCATGACCAAACCATTGCGAATTGCCGGCATATGTAACTTTAATAACTCTTCCAGCAAGGGATCGCGATACAACAAGGTGATTGCCGCCTGCAAATAACGCTGGCGACCATTTACATTAAAATTAATCGTAAAGTTAGGAGTCATTTCATAATAAAGCGCAGGCGCCAAAGTCGATTCTGCCTGCTCTTCTTCTGCAGCCTCACCCGCCGGTGGCGCTGGTGCCAAAAATTTTAATGCCACAATAGTACCGCCGATGGAGATTGCGATCAGTGCTACCGCCAGACCAATGATTAACAACAATTTCTTTTTTTTCTTTTTTCCATCTGCAGCCGCATCAGCGTTGCCTGCATCAGTTTTTGCTTTGGGGGCTGCCGCCATGTCAAAACTCCGTCACTTTCAAAGGCTAAAAGGGTTTGAGCAATACCTATGCCAGTATCGCCTTTGAAAGCTTAGCAGCGGATAGAGGGTTTGCGAGGGTGAGCGTGAGAAAGGTGGTTAGAATGAGTAAAAAAATCTGATGCAAAACAAAGATGTAGAGAACCTGAGCAATCTGATCAGGTTCCCGGCAAAAAAAAGAGGCTTAACTGATGAGGAACGGATTAAAACTATGCGTAATGATCAACCAGACGCATGGAAATAGCCTGGGTGATGGCCAGCGGTGCCAATTCATCTTCATCCAACCCATGACTACCTGAATTTTTAGCAGACTCCTCCTGTTCGCGCTTCTGTTGGGCAAAGGATTTGTCGGATACATCCACATTCACCAAATTCAGTCCCTGCTCGGAGAACATTTCGCGTAGACGGTTCAATTGTTGATCCAGGGCTTCGCGCACTGCTGGGTGCGGACTGGTGAAAGTCACTGTGGCCTGATCCTGATTGACGCTCACCTTGACTTGCATAGGGCCTAGCTCGGGCGGATCGAGGCGTATTTCAGCAGAACTCACATTTTGTGCTGCAAGCCAGAGGACTTTATCTCCCACTGCCTGGCTCCACTGGGGTGTACCGACTGCTACTGGCACTCCCGTTTGAACAACAAATGCCCGTGTAGCAGGTGATTGCGTCTCGGCTAATCGTGTCAATGTTTCAATTGCTGCGCTAACCGGTGCGGGTTTTGCCAAATCAGCGGCGGGAGCTGTCTTATCCAGTGTCGCAGCAGTCATGGAGGTTTCGGCCAATTTATTCAGCGCAGCTTTGGAGTTAAGCAGCAGGAAATCAGGGTTTTCCCCAGAATCTGTAACAGTGCCATCGCCGGCCAATACATCGGTTTCAGTCTCCGCGTCATCCAGAGCCAGCTCACCTGACAAGTTTCCAGGCAAGGCTCCGCCCACCGTTTGCAGAGCGGCTGGCTGCGCCGATGGGGCATCGGTGATGGTGAGTGAAGCCAAGTGACCCGGTGCTATCTGGGTAGTCAGCACCAAGGGTGACTGACTGTCGAATAATGCACCTGCCGCTAGCTCTGGCATTATGGAAACCTCCGACGCTACAGGTGCAACAGGCACAAGAGATGGCTGTTGTATTGCCAACACGTCTGGATCAAGCACAGAGTTATCCAATGGCAAACCAATATCACCCTCATTTACAGACTCACCTGAAACCAACGGCCGGGGGGTCGCGGTATTGAGCAAACTTTCAGGTGAAGCCACCACTTCCTCAACTTTTCCTTCATTAGAAACCACGGGAGCCACCAATAAGAGGCTGTCCAGCGCAATGGTTATGTCATCGGCAGATTGACTCTCCACCTCACCTTTTTGAGTTTCGCCCGCCAGTGTTTGCTGTTGGGAATCAGCTGATTGTTCTTTGTTTAGTTCGTCCATCACCGGCTCATCTACTCCCCTATCCGGTACCGCTGCCTCTGACTTTTCTACCGCTTTACTCGCTGAATCCTGGGTATCATTGCGCGCTTTAGGCGGTGCATCCGCCTTGTGCGTTTCTTGCGGTGAATTGTGTTGGGCTGCAGGTTTTGGCGCTGGGCGGGCAGCCACGGGTTCGGCAGGCGGATTTTCTTTGCGCGCAACCGGTTTGCGGGCGGCAACCTCTGGCCGCACTTGCTCAAGTGCCTGCTGGAATTTTTCAGTCGATTCGGCACGCGCTTTAGCAGCAGCGGCTTTACTCACCGCTGGGTTTGCGTTGGTTATGCCTAATAGACTATTCAAAAGATTGCCATTGTTCATCTGTTGCTCCTGCTCTTGATCACGGCAAGGGTTTGCCGCTTGATCAGCCAACAATTCGGTTCAGGAGAGTCTTTGCAAGGCGGGTGCCAATTCGCGATGACAGCCCCACCCCGGGTCGGGATAGTTGTCGATCAATAAGGCAGAATGAGGGAAAGTGAAATGGGTAAAAATAAATCGCTAATCAGGGCAGAGAACGCAACAGAATCATAACTTGGGCAAACTCTCTTTCGATGGAATCCAGGTCAACATCCAAGGCTTCAAGTCGCTTTTCCAACGCCTTTTTTTCCAGTGCGGCGCACAATGAAGACAAGTGCGGAGCGCCAATATTACTGCTGCTCCCTTTAAAACTGTGGGCTGCACGGCGGATCAAATCGGCATCGCTACCCTGAATAACCGCACGTAAGGTGCTGATACGGTCAGTAGAATCTTGCACAAAGGTATCTATCAGCAACGCAAAATCATCCTCCATGACTTGCTTGAGCGTATTTAAGGTGTCGTAGTCCAGATGTTCCATTGGCCGGCATCTCATTCGTATGGGGGAATGGTCAGGGTTAATTCATCAACATGAATCAATCATCGCTCATCCATGAAAAAGCGACTTCAACGATATTACCGCATCCCAGATAGGTAACGGTACCACAAAGTTTCTCTACCAGCGCAATACCACGCCCGCTATAACCAAATGACGATAGATTGTCGGTAGAACGCTGCTGATGATCGAAACCATCACCACTGTCTTCAATGCGCACCTTTAATAGGCCGCCATTTTCATTGGTCTTGTGGGAGATATTAATGCGTACAAACCCTTCAGTGACCTGATTAATTCGCTGCTCGCGCAACTCATAATAATCGGAAAAACCATCCGGTGTTTTTTTAAGTTCAGAATCCAGCTTTAGTACGCCATGCTCAAGGGCGTTGGTGTATAGCTCGGCGAGAATGGTATAGAGCGTGCTGCTAAACGCGCGTAAGCTGGGCACCTCCATCAGAACATTTAGCAGCATAGGCAATGGATCAAACACTTTGAAGCTGGTGGGTTTTACTTCAAACCCCATAGTCCATTCAATTTCCGAGTTGCCAAACTTGTCGCTGGCTTCTTTAGCGAAACTGTTTACCCGCGCAGGTTCATCCATGCGAATTTCAAGCAAGGATAAATCGTCATCTTTTTCACCACTACCAACAAATTGCTGCACGCTTTCAATGATGTCATTGAATAAAAGTTCAGGCTTGCTGTTGCGGCTAAACACCTCTTTCAATCGACCTTCACCAAACATATCGCCATCTGCATTGCGCGCCTCATGAATACCGTCTGACCAGACAAAAATCCGGTCCTCCTTCTGCAACTCAAAATATTCACAGTTATCTTTGAAAGCGCGATTGGATAACACACCGAGCGGCAAATGGGTTGATTTAACCGGGGTAATATTGCCCTCTTGATGGTGATACACAAAACAATCAGGCAAACCACCATTCCAGATTTTCAAACGCTTTTTGCGAAAATTGATATCCATCATGGTGGCGCAACAAAAAATCCCGACGGGCAAAATGTTTTTTAACTTGCCATTTATTTCACGCAAGATATCGGTCATGGAAAAGCCTTTCGGCACCATACCGTAAAAAGTTGACGCCAGAGGCATAGCGCCAATTGCAGCGGGCAAACCATGGCCCGTAAAATCGCCGAGCAACACCATCATGCTGCCATTAGGGCGCATAGCTGCGACCAGTACATCGCCGTTAAATACCGCGAGCGACGATAAAAAATAACGGACATTACTGGCGTTCAAGCAACCGCTATGTGCGACATTATCAAACACGTGTTTGGCAACCGTTTGTTCCTGCAGTAAACGATTGTTGTACTGCACGATTTGGTTGCGCTGCGTCAGCATAGTGCTGTGCATTTCACGCATGCGGTTGAAAGATTTTATTTTCGCTTGCAGGATAATGCGGTTGTAGGGCTTGGAGAGAAAATCATCTCCGCCAGCATCCAGGCACTGCACAAGAGATTCCGTATCGGAGAGAGATGTGAGAAAAATAATAGGGACTAATTCATCGCCTGCAAGCTCTTTGATCTTGCGTGCCGCACCAAATCCATCCAGTTCTGGCATTAGCGCATCAAGCAATACAATATCGGGTTTTTCAGCGGAGTAGACTTGAATCGCTTCAAGCCCGTTACAAGCGGAAACAACGTGATGGCCTTCTTTGCGAACAATACTTTCAAGGATGAGCCTGTCAGTGTCTGTATCATCGGCAACCAGAATTTTTAAACGCCGGAGATCATTCATAAAATCGCTTCCATACATCACTCAACACGCAATTTGGACATGCATGGCCACCTATTGGATATCAAATAATTGCTCAAAGTTGGAGATTAATAAAATCTTTTTCACATCAGGTGCACAATTCACAATCTGGATATTGGATTGTTCGCCGCCCGCATAATCACGCAACAGCAACAACATGCCCAAGGCCGAACTATCCAGATAAGAAGTACCCTGCAAATCAACACGATAATAAATGGGAGCCTGGGCGAGCTTTTCATAAGCACCGCGAAACTCCTGATGGGAACTAAAATCGAAGCGGCCCTGGATATAAATAGTGACTTGATTGCCATCAGGGGAAACTGTTGACGTGATCGCCATGTCTTACCTCATCAAAAAACTCTGAACATTCCTGATACAGTCGGCAGGAAGTGACCCACTACCCTGCACCAGCACAACCTAAGGATAGCCTATAAAACCATAGTTGCTGGGGACTTATACAACATAACAAGTAAGCGACAAAACCGCTCTAAATGGCCAATTTACAATAACTATTGCATTGCGGGCCCGGGTTACTGGCCATTGTCGGACTGCCGCTGTAACTGCTGCGAGCTTAATTCATCCAATTCTTTCTGCAAGCGTTTATCGAGCAGAAGATTATCTTCCTGCTGTAAACGGGAAATTAAATCTTCAATGGATTTTCGTTTTTGATGTTTAACGCGCCATTGCTGCTGCAAGGATTCAAATATCGCTTTGTAACGCTGCACTTTTGCATCTTGTTCGCGGCAAGCTTCATTAAGACGATTAATGAATGTACTGTAGTTGATCAACTCGTGAGCAAGAACACCCTTGCGCAACTCCCCCTGGGCATGTAGATACTGCGCGGCATACTCACGTAAATCCGCCAGTTGCAGCTCTTCTTGTGCAAGCTGCTCACGAAACTGGCTGAGCTTTTTTGCTGCTTCATCCTCTTGACGCACAGCCAATGTCAGCACCACCTGCATACGTTTAGCGCGGGACTCAGCCATTACAGGGGCTCGCTGCTAGATCACCCACGTTGATTTACCTTTTGTTTTTATTACCGATTGATTTTTTATCGTTGACGATGTTGCTGCGCCAGCGGGCTGTTAGCCTTGCTGTTGGCGGGTGGTTTGAGTAGCACTTTGAGATTGGCGATAGACTCCGGCAGACGCACACCTTGTTTGATACCCTGTTGGATAAACGCGCGCAAGTGCGGGAAGCGTTCGATAGCCGCGTCAGTTTCCGGATCAGCTCCCGGCGTGTAAGCACCAATAGCAATTAAATCGCGGTTTTGCTGGTAGCGGGCCAATAGTTGTTTGAACCGTTGCATCATTTTCAGATGGTCATCATCCACAATATTTTGCATAGCACGGCTGATTGATGCCTCGACATCAATTGCGGGATAAACCCCCTCCTCCGCCAAGCGCCTGGATAGCACCACATGGCCCTCAAGAATTGCGCGCGCCGAGTCAGCAATCGGGTCTTGCAAATCATCGCCTTCCCTTAGCACTGTGTAG
>NZ_JBRFPI010000107.1:0-12000 GCF_053579595.1 Cellvibrio sp. | reverse complement strand
ATCTTGCATATGGATTTTTATATATATGAATAAGTGTATATATTGATCTAAACGTGAGCAAGTCTTTTATTGGGGCCATAAAAAAACCACCATCGCTGGTGGTTTTTTTCGTGCAGGTTTTACCAAACTTGAATGCTACCAATTGGTTAGAGGATGGGTGTTCAACTGATAAATTCGAATCCAGTCGTATTGCGTGACCATGGGATAAACGTTGCCGTACTTGTTTCCACCGAAAACGTTTTGAATGCCGTCGTTGGGGATCCAGAAATTCATCATCAATTCAGTCAAATTGTCCGGGATCGGCGTGTAAGACACTTGCGGTGCAACACAGGATGGATTGCAGTCAATCCAGTTTTGATCCAGGGTTTTCAGCAACACACCATCCACATACCATTTAATTGCAGAAGGCGTCCATTCAATGGCATAGACTCGCCATTGGTCAGCAGGTGCTATGTCGATCTTGTGTTCCCATGCACCCCATTGGCGAGTGCCATTCCAATCGACAACGTTCACACCGTAAATTAAGTTGGCTTGGAATTTATCGGGACGACCACCTTCCAATTCAACATCAATCTCTTCCCACTCTCTCGGCGAGCCTTCGTGTTTGTAAGTGAAGAGTGAAGAGATGTAGCCAGTGGCAACATTTCTCGCCGGCGCCTTCATACGTGTTTCAATGCGGCCATATTTGATTCGTTTGGATGGAACAGTGCGCAATTCGCCACAGGAATAGTTGTAAGCACCTTTTTCAGCTTTGTGGTCGTAAGAATAGCTACCAGCTACATATTGATTGCGGATGACCAATTCCAGATTCCCGTTAACGACTTGCACACCCTGGGGTTGGAAGCGGCAGATGGATTCACCACCAACAGCGCCATCACCTTTTGCCCAAATAGCCGTGTTCAAACTATTAAAACGTTCATCCAACTTCAGGGTATAGCCAGAATAAACTCCGGTATAGCCCGGGTAAGCGGTAGGTAAGTTTGAAGGTGGCGTGCTATTGGCTACCACTTCAATCCAATTAAAATTCCACCCCGTTGATTTGGAAAAAACACCCAAGCTGTAGGTGCCTGCATTGAGATTCACGGTTTTGGTGACAGTGGTCCAATTGGTCCAGTTACCTGCAGCGGGAATAACCATGTCACCCAAGGGGATGCTGCCACCGTTCAAGTCGACCGCTGCGGTTGCACCTGCGGGGCTCACAACGCGCATCTTGATGGTATAACTGCCAGTAGTAGGAATCACCAGATTGGAGTACGCGA
Source organism: Cellvibrio sp. (assembly GCF_053579595.1). Classification (NCBI taxonomy): domain Bacteria; kingdom Pseudomonadati; phylum Pseudomonadota; class Gammaproteobacteria; order Cellvibrionales; family Cellvibrionaceae; genus Cellvibrio; species Cellvibrio sp. Next base: position 10,741 of record NZ_JBRFPI010000107.1, on the reverse strand, counting down.
GCCACTCGTTTGGCTCGATCCAGCCAACGTTATAAGTACCGCCAGTAGGATCGTTTGTGTTTTCAATATCGACGTTGTCGGTGCGATATTTGCCGCCTGAGTTACCTGCAGAGGTATCGTAATAACTGTTGTAAGACTCGGCTTGAAACACAACCGCATGAGCCGGTAAGGCGCAAAGCCCAAACAGGGCAGAGCCAAGTAGCGGAAGCGTGGATTGTTTAATAAATAGGGAAAAAGCGTGACGCATAGTTGTTATCCTCATGGGAATGTAGAGCTTTATTAGATTTTTTGTTCACATCCTGTTTCGCTTTTGTGAGGTGGGGCGGGTATCACAAAGCGCGTAAAACAATCATAGGCACGCTTTTGGGTAATAAATAGGCGCAATTTTCATTATTTTGGCGCCAAATTAAACTTATTTACTATAGAAGTCCTGCCAATTTGCGATTTAGGTAATAAGTGCTCTGTTTCGGATATAAGTCCCACCTCGGTTTCTTGAAGTGGGACGCCTGACATGTTTTCGAGGGGGAATTAATGGGCTGGATTTATTTGTTGGCCGCGGGTTTGTGTGAGATTTTTTACGCGGCTGCTATGCCAAAAACGGACGGTTTTACCAAGCTCTGGCCGAGCCTGTTTTGCTTGCTATTTATCGCTGCCAGTATGTATTTGTTATCCCTGTCGGTACGCACTTTACCGATAGGAACTGCCTACGCGATTTGGGTTGGCATAGGTGCGGTTGGCACAGCGGCTTACGGCATCATCGCCCTGAATGAAGATGCCAGCCTGTTGCGCTTGCTGTGTTTTGTGTTGATTATCGCGGGCATTATTGGGTTGAAGTTGTTGGCGGTGCCCTCTGCTAACTGATGGTCGGGTATCGAGCGTTTGTTAACCTTGTCATAAATAGCGTCGGCTGATAAGGTGCCGGCACTTTCATCTGCGAAGTTGTCTCTGTCATGATCTTGTTGCCCTCGGCGTTAACGCCGCCTTAGTTTCCCTCTCTCGTTGATTTTGCGTCCGGCATTTGCTGGTGTGCGCTGCTTTGTATTTTTCAGTTTTTATATCAATCTGCGTTAGTAATGTCATTTTCGATCTGCCTCGAAAATGGTTTTTCTATTGCCGCACTGTTTTTTGATTTTCCTATATTTTCGGTTTTTAAAAGGTATCTCGTTATGTTAACGACAGTAAAAGAACAATGGTTTTCCAACATTCGCGGCGACTTTCTATCGGGTTTGGTGGTTGCGCTCGCGCTAATTCCTGAAGCAATTGCTTTCTCGATTATTGCCGGTGTTGATCCGAAAATTGGTTTGTATGCCTCCTTCTCTATGGCAGTCGTGATCGCTTTTGCCGGTGGTCGCCCTGCGATGATTTCTGCCGCAACAGGCGCAATGGCGCTGTTGATGGTCACGCTGGTAAAAGAGCATGGATTGCAATATTTATTAGGGGCGACTTTGTTAACAGGGCTGATTCAAATTGTCGCGGGCTATTTGCGCTTGGGCGACTTGATGGGGTTTGTCTCGCGTTCAGTGGTGACGGGTTTCGTAAATGCGTTGGCGATTTTGATTTTTATGGCACAGTTGCCAGAGCTGACCGATGTGACCTGGCATGTGTATGCAATGACCGCTGCTGGCCTGGGTATTATCTATTTATTTCCTTATATTCCAAAAATCGGAAAAATAATTCCTTCACCACTCGTCTGCATTTTAGTGCTTACAGTCATCGCACTTATTTTTAAAATTGATATTCGCACCGTGGGTGATATGGGTGAACTGCCCGACACCTTGCCGATTTTTCTGTGGCCAGACGTACCGCTGAATTTGGAAACCTTGTTAATTATTTTGCCCTACTCGATTCCACTGGCTGCGGTAGGTTTGTTGGAATCGATGATGACCGCCACGATTGTGGATGATATGACCGACACCACTAGCGACAAAAATCGCGAGTGTAAAGGCCAGGGCGTTGCTAACATCGCCACGGGTTTGCTTGGCGGTATGGCGGGTTGTGCGATGATTGGTCAATCGGTTATTAACGTGAAATCGGGCGGCCGCACGCGTTTATCCACCTTTCTTGCTGGTGCACTGTTACTCATTATGGTGGTATTTTTAAGTGATTGGATCTCTGTCATTCCAATGGCTGCGTTGGTGGCGGTGATGATTATGGTATCGATTGGAACCTTTAGTTGGGCATCGATCCGAAACCTGAAAAAACATCCGCTCTCGTCTAATATTGTTATGCTCACCACGGTCACTGTAGTTGTTGCCACTCACAATCTTGCTTACGGTGTATTTATTGGCGTGCTTATGGCGGCGATGTTTTTTGCCAACAAAATTGGCCATTACATGGCAGTGACTTCCGAGTTGAATGAAAACGGCAGCGAGCGCACTTATAAAGTCTTTGGCGAGGTTTTCTTCCGCTCGGCAGATATGTTTGTGCGCGGTTTTGATTTGAAAGAAAAGTTGCTCAAAGTCACCATCGATTTAACCCACGCGCATTTTTGGGATATCACCTCAGTCGCTGCATTGGATAAAGTCGTACTGAAATTCCGCAGAGAAGGCGTTGATGTCGATGTAATCAATATGAACAAAGCCACTACTACCATTGTGGATGATTTTGGTGTGCACCATAAACCGGAAGATATTACGCAGGTAATGGGGCATTAAATCTCACCACACTCAGTACAAATTAATTTGCTGCAAGCAAAAGCCCTTTAACTATACTTGCCTTTTTCAATACCGCCGCATTGAATTGCCTGAGGGTGACGTCATAACGAGGTTGAAAATTCGTTAATTTAGCGATGTTTTTTGGTTACGCGCCCTTTCGTGTAATCGCCCGAAAAAATCATCTTTCGCCAACTTGCGAAGCAGTCGTTTGGGTATAAGCTTAAATTATGCTCAAGTTTATCTGGGTTTTTTCCTAAATTAATGTTGGCTATATGAGGAATTTAAAATGAAAATTTTCGCTATAACATCTGCTTTTATAATCGCGATTGTATCTAGCTTTTTGCACGCAGAAGAGTTCGGAACCACTGCTGATGCAGAAGCGATGGTAAAGAAGGCAATCGGACACATAAAATCTGTTGGCGCTGACACCGCATATAGTGATTTTACCGGGCAGAGTCCGGATTTCATAAAGAACGATGTTTACGTTGTTGTCTACAGCATGGGTGGCAAAGCATTAGCTCATGGTCAAAATCCAAAACAAGTCGGAAAAGAGCTGATAGATTTTAAAGACGCAGATGGTAAAGAGTTCATCAAAGAGCGCGTTCAACTAGCTAAATCTAAAGGGAATTTTTGGCAGGACTATAAATTTACAGACCCTGTTACCAAAAAAATCCTACCTAAATCTGCCTACTGTGAAAAAGTGGATGAAACTATTGTTTGCGCCGGTATCTATAAGCGCTGATATCAAACTTTAACAACAATGTTCATTATCGCGCGAGAGTGTAGATGAAAATACGCGGAAAATTACTGTCTTTGCCTTCCATGGTTTTGGTATTCATGGTTATTCTAGGTTTTGTGGCTGTGATGGCCATGAGAACCATGGAGCATTCGGCGCGCGATATATATGAAGTACAGTTTCAAAAGTACCAGTTAAGTGTTGCTAGCTTGGATGATGCGCGCGCGGCAAATATCGGTGTCTATCGGTTGTTTACGTGGTTGAATAATTATGATGCAAATCAAATTAAAACCGCTGCTGCTGAGATCGATAAAAATCTGGATGATGCTATGCGTAGAGTTCAAAGGCTATTGACAGAAAGTGAACTAGCCGCAGATGAAAAAAATACTATAGAAGAGGTACTGGCAAGTTTAGCCACCTATAAAAAGGAAATAGCCGGCTCAATAGAAATGGCAGATATTGACCCTAATATGGGTTTGACTTCCATGCAAACTGCGGATAAGACTTTTCTATCATTGCAGGAAAAAATACAGTCATTAGTTGATAGTGCTGATAAATCTGCTGAGCAGCAATTCAAAAAAACGGTTGAAACGTCATCGCGCGCAATTCTTGGCTTTGTCATCATTTTAGTTGTTGCTGTCGCCTTTAGTATCCTAATTAGTCTGTGGCTGAGTGGAAAAATTATTGCCTCTCTAAGGCAGACAATCAATATTGCAAAACGTATTGCGCTGGGCGATTTAACCGGAAGAATTCAAGTAAATGGCACAGATGAAATTGCTGAATTAGAAGCGTCATTACAAGATATGCAATCAAATTTACACGGTATTGTTAGCGGTATAATCGAAGCATCGCGAACCTTGCAGTCCATGAGCCAGAGTTTACATGGTTCCTCAGCAACGATTGTATATGGCATTGCCGAGCAACTTAAAGCTGCAACAACGATGGCATCTGCAGTCGAAGAAATGTCGATGAACATCAGTGTTATCAATACGCATGCACAGGCTGCTGATGAAGCGATGCGCACGTCGAGTCAACTTGCTGGTGAAGGTAAAAACGGGTTGATTCGAGTTAAAGAGTCTATGCAAAAAATTGACGTTTCTTCGCAAGACACGCGCCATGTTGTCGAGTCTTTAGGCAAAGAATCTGAGCAAATTTCCAACATTATCAATGTCATTAAAAGCATCGCAGATCAAACTAATCTGCTGGCGTTGAACGCAGCCATAGAGGCTGCTCGCGCTGGTGAACAAGGTAGAGGCTTTGCCGTGGTGGCTGATGAGGTGCGTAGCTTGGCGGCGCGCACAGCATCTTCAACGGTTGAAATTACAGCGATGATCAACGCCATTCAGGTCGGCGTTTCCAACGCCGTGAGTGGTATGCAGTCGGGCGTGAGCCTGATTGATAATGGCAGTGCTCTTGCTGTTACGGCAGAAGAAGCAGTCGGGCAAACTGTTTCCAGGATTTCTGAGGTCACAAAGATGGTCAGTGAAATGAGCTCAGCATTGCGTGAGCAGCGCACTGCCAGTGAGATGATTGCTCAGGAAGTTCACCAAATTGCCGAACTGGGAGAGCAAAACAATGCAGCTTCTGTTACAGCTAATGAAGCTATTGCGCGCTTGCATGAACTTTCGGTTAACATTCAAAAAATGGTAAGCCGATTTAGTATTTAAACGGATCAGGAATGCGCTTGCGATTATGTGATACTCGGTCTTAATCCCACCTGCTAGACTTTACCTTCCTACAATAAAAAAGACCCGTACCAACCCATGAAAACCCCCATCTTCAATATCCACGACCTTATCCTCGTACTCACCCTCGCTGTCTGCGTGCTGCTGGTGATTTTCCAATGGTTGTTATCCAAACAAAAGGCGATTGCCTCGCAGTTGTTGTCGGGATTTTTTGTGTGCGTGGGTGCGAGTGCGCTGTGTAATTTGTTGTTGTGGAACGACTATATTGGCTTGCACAGCGAAGTGGCGAAAATGGTGCTGTCACTGGGATTGGTGACGGCGGTTGTCGGTAAAAGTGTGTGTCTGTATTTGTATGTGGTGGCGATTACGCGGGCAAATTTCTCCCTGCGTGTGAAAGACGCGCTGCATTTATTGAATTTATTCGCGGTTGTCGGATGGGTGCTCTGGGGTGGTTTGGATAGTGATCGGCTGCGGTTTCAGTCTGCTACTCACACAGAATATTCCATTCAGCTTACGAATTATTTATGGCATTACTTGAAAATTTTACCGGTGGTTTATGCCTTTGCGGCAGCGCTGGAAATTTATCGCTACAAACAGCAGCTAAAACAATTTTATTCCAGTTTGAGTTTGCAAGGTCCCTATTGGTTGCTACTACTGACATTGGGTTTTGCGCTCAATTGGTTCTGGTCGCTCGTCGTGCATTTGCTCGGGCAGACAGTGAGTTTTTCCATCGCCGATAGTTTTGGCATTTTCGACAACTACATTACCTTTGTGTTGGTGAACGCACTGTTTGTGTACAGTTTGTTGTATGCACATCAATTACTGGAAACCAAAGAAAAGCTCAAAGAAAAAGAAGTAGTTGCGCCGGCAGAAATATCGCCCGATGCCATTGCGCGCATTCGCAATACCATGGAGAAGCAGCAGCTGTATTTGAAACAAAATTTGAATATTGAAGATTTTGCGCGGCAGGTGGGTATTCATTTTCGCGAGGTATCCAGCATTATCAATAAGGAATTCAATACGAATTTTTTTGAGTTTGTGAATGAGTATCGCGTGAATCGCGCGAAGCAGATGCTGGTTGATCCGCAATATGCGGAGATGACTATCCTGGATATTTTGCTGGAGTCCGGGTTTAACAGTAAGTCGTCATTTCACCGGTTTTTTAAACGCTATACCGGGATGTCAGCGGCGGAGTTTAGAAAACAAACATCCGCTGCCGAATAAATATGGATACCCGCGTTCGCGGGTATGACGAAAAATACAGTTGAATGGCAAATGTTTCGTCACTCCTGCGAACGCAGGAGTCCAGATGTTTATTTATTGTTGCGACCTACGAGTGCCAATCCACCTAGTAATACTAACCACAATAAATTCACTGCACCGCCACCACCCGAACCACCCCCGCTAGTCGCTTTGGAAGTGGCTACTGATGACATTGCTACTGCGGTGGAACTTACTGCAACACTGCTAGCGGCGATTGAACTGGGCGCAGCACTTGAAGCGGCTATCGAGCTTGCTGCTGAACTTGAAACGGCAACTGAACTCGCGCTTGAACTACTTGCAGGCGCATCCGCTGGTGGTGTGCCGCTAAAACCGGTGGCGTTTTCTTTGGTTAATGCGAGTACCAAAATGCCATCTTTTACCACTACGTTTTCAGGTGCAAAATCTACGCGGTTGGTATCAAAACTCCAATTGGCTTTGCCCCAACGCGCACTATCAAAATTGTTGAAATCATCGCGCCAGCCGCCTTCAAATGTTTTGGTGGTGGTGTTGTAGGCTTTGTAGTCGATGTAGTTTACGAACTGATAAACAGGGAGTGCGGTATCATCCCACGCGCCTACCCAAGGCACTGATTCGGATGACCAAATATTAAAACGCAATGATTGTGGATTGGTAAGACTAGTCACTGTGCTGGTGCCAGTGATGCGACGCGCTTCCACGCCATCCACAAACCAGGCGACATAATCGGGTGTCCACTCAACGACATAGGTGTGGTAGGCATCCGCGAGCGATGAAGGCGCAGTATGCACTTGTTCGGTGTGGATGGTCGGGCGTGAGCTACCGAGGATTATATTGCTCTGCCATTCGGTCGCATTATTTTTGCCAAACACTTCAATATCAATTTCTTCCCAAAAGGTATTACCCACTTCCGAGCCGTTTTTGTAAGTAAAGAAAGTCGATAACACACCGCTGGCGTTGGCCACGCGCATGCGTATTTCATAGCGGCCATATAAATAGCTATCGCTGGAATAAATTTCCGCGCCTTTGTAAGGCTTGGCATTAACAAGATGAGCGACTAATCCCATGGTGATCGCCAGGAAAACACATAACAAACGACGCATAACATTACCTCAGTGACAAAAACAGTTTTAAAACGCAGTAGTAAAAAATAAACGAGAAAAAATAACACGACAAAAAATAAAAACGGGAGTGCAAGCAAGGTGCCCGCAACTCCCAAAGGCTGAAACAGGTTTAGATTTTAGTTAACTTGATCCAATCAATATTAAAACCACCGCTGTTGGCGTAAATCGCCAAACTTTGTACGCCAGCATTCAGGTAAATATTGTGGCTGATCGTCTGGTAGGTACCCCAGCCGCCGGTGTTGGGCACACTGATGGTTCCCAAACCTACGCCGTTGCGATCCAGAGTAAATTGGGCAGTGGTGAGCGCCGAGGCTACACGGTATTCCACTTTGTAAGTGCCGGTTTGCGGAATATTCACATTGTTGTATTTGAACCATTCACCCGCATCGATATAACCCACGGTGCCACCGGATACGGTGACGCTGCCGCCCACTTCATTAAAGCTTTCCGCTTGGATGGTGATAGATGCGGCGGGCGCACTGCTACTGCTGCCACCACCAGTGCCGCCATCGACCGGAGGTGTACCGGTATAACCGGTCTGGCCTTCGCGTGTCAGTGCCAGTACCAGTGTGCCGTTTTTCACGACTACGTTGTTAGGGTCAAAATCCGCGAGGTTTTCACCGAAGGTCCAGTTGGCCTTGTTCCAACGATTGGTATCGAAGCTGTTAAAGTCATCGCGCCAGCCGGTACCGAAACTATTGGTCGCGGCCACATAGGGTTTGTATTCAATGTAGTTCACAAATTGGTAGACCGGCAGGATATTGGGGTTCCACGCGCCTACCCATTCGGCAATGTTTGCGGCCCAGAGGTTAAAACGCAGATCCTGCGGGCTGGTCAAACTGGTGACAAACTGGCCACCGTTAATACGACGAACCTGGGCGCCATTCACAAACCAGGCGATGTAATTCGGCGTCCACTCCAACACGTAAGTGTTGTAGCCATCACCCAGCGAAAAGGGCATGGTATGTACACCTTCGGTTTTGGTGGTGGGGCGGTTGGTGCCGATAATCACATTGCTCTGCCATTGGGTGGCATTGTTCTTACCGAAGATCTCGATATCGATTTCTTCCCAAAAGGTACCGGCTTGCTCGGAACCATTTTTGTATGTGAAGAAAGTGGACAATACACCGCTGCCCTTGGCAACACGCATACGCATTTCATAGCGGCCGTATTTGTAGGTTTGCTTCGAGTAGATTTCCGCAGCTTTATAAGGTTTGGCGGCGGCAGGGCTGGTGGCAGTGAAACCGATCAGGGTGGCGAACGCAAAGAGCACGCCGGTATAGCGATTAAGTTTGAACATAGCGAATACCTTTATCTTATTTATTAGAGGTAATAGTTAGAAACGCTTTTGTCTGTAGTAGACCGTGGCGACTGCGGCCTGCCACGAGCTTATACTCCCCAAATTGCCAAACTTGGTCGCACCAGTTTGAGCAGAAAACCTGAAGTGGTGCGCACTAAACCTAAAATGGCGCGCAGAAAACCTGAAGTGGCACCTAAAGTTTGATATGACACCTGCAACTTTTTGGCCGTTGAACCGTAGATGGGATCAAACACCCCGAATAAGGAACGAATCCCGAGATGACTGCCCCGACTGAAAATCAGGACGATGAGCTGATCAACCTCATCGCCCGTTGCGCGCTGCGCGACCAGGCCGCGCTAAAAACGCTGTTTGAGCGGGTGAGCCCCTACTTGAATGCTATCGCCTGGCGCATCCTGAAATCCAAAGAGCTGAGCAACGAGGTATTGCAGGAGGCGTTTTTGCAAATCTGGAATAACGCGGCCAGCTACCGGCCGCACCTCGCCAAGCCGCTGACCTGGATGGCCAGTATCGCGCGCTACCGGGCGCTGGATCGGCTCGCTTCAGAGAAGCGGATTAGCGATAAGTTTGTCGCCCATCCTGAAGGGATAGAAGATATACCCGGTGGCGATGAACCCGAGCACAGTGTCGGCGCCAGCCAGCTCAGGTTTCATCTGCACCAATGCCTGACTACGTTGGGCGATAACATTAAACGCAGTATCGAGCTAGCCTATTTATATGGCTACTCGCGCGAAGAGATCGCGCAGCAATTTGCCACCAATACCAACACCGTTAAATCCTGGCTGCATCGCGGCGCTGAAAGGTTGAGACTATGCCTAGAAAGCAAATAAGTGCGTCTGGAGGCCAAACACCCGAGCCACCTTTAGACGACAAGAGCCTCGCGTTCGACTATGTCACCGGTGTACTGCGCGGTACCGAACGCGAGCAATGTGAACAGCGCCTGCGCAGCGATACGGCTCTGCAGGCAGAGGTCAGCTTCTGGGAAGAGCAGCTCATGAGCCTTAGCGATGAACAACAAGGCATCAAACCCGACCCGGCAGTCTGGCGCGGTATTGAGGCGCGTCTACAACAGCAAACGCGCCCGGCTGATACGCGGCCATCCAGATTTGCCTGGCTCTGGCCCAGTGTCTCCGCGTTTGCGACTGTGATGCTCGCGGTATGTATCTGGCTGCTGATGGCGCGCGACCCACTGCAACAACCCAATGCCGATTATGTAGCCGTACTGACCGACGACACAGGTGCACCGCAATTGACCGTACTCACCGCCACTGGTGGCGCGCAGCTCTGGTTGAAATGGGAAGCGGTGGAGATTGCGGATGATAAAAACCTGCAGCTCTGGGCGGTTTCCAAACGCGATGGCCAAATCCGGCCACTCGGTGTATTTGCGCAAACCGATATCCAGCAATTGCCACTCACAGTCCCACAGTGGCGGCTGATTAAAGATTCCTCACATTTGATCCTGACGGAGGAAGACGTAGGCGGCTCGCCGTTAGATGAACCCAGTGACGTGGTCTTGGCAAAAGGTGTTTGCGTTCTCCTCGCACAGGTGAAGAAGGCCATATAATGCGCCGCATCTATCTCACCTGCGAACCTATGCCATGACGAAAAAACTCTGTTGCGGTTTACTGTTGTTGCTCGCCAGCGCTGTTACCCAAGCGCTGGAGATTCCTTTGCAAGATGCCAATTTCAAACAATGTGTGCAGGAATTGGCAGCGAAAAAAAATTGGCAGAGCCTTGCCGATATCACCGCGCTTGAATGCCACTCAAAAAATATCGCCTCGCTTGAAGGTATTGAACAATTCCCGCAGCTGCAAAAACTATCGCTCTACAATAACCAGCTCACTGGAGCGAGCATCGGAAAATTACCGAACCTCCGCCATATCAATCTCGCTAAAAATAAAATCACCCAGGTCAACTTCAGTGAATTACCGGCGCTTGAGGAGTTGTATATTTTTGGCAATAAAATGACGGCTTTGGAATTAACC
>NZ_JBRFPI010000106.1:7674-12019 GCF_053579595.1 Cellvibrio sp. | reverse complement strand
GGCATTGGCTGGCGTTAGTCGCCTCCCTGAAAATCTATTCGGCAACAAAAATTATTCGAAAAATCATTCGGCAAATTATTCGGCAAATTATTCGATAGCAACTTGGGATGATGGGCGTCAATATTTGACCAGTCAAGTACTGGTAGACTCGAGCGCTAATACCCATTTCGGTTGGCGAATTGTAGTGCGTCAGCCATTGGAAAATGCACTAGCACCGGTGTATGCCACCTATTGGCATTTTCTGATTATCGCCGTCATTGCGATGATATTGTTTTCACTGCTGGCTTGGCGCCTCGCGCAAAGTGTCAGTAAACCTATTGAACAACTTGCCGCCGCTGCGCGCAGCATCAAACTCCACACCACCGCACCGCGCTACCCAACCGGCACCAACTTGCGTGAAGTTGCGCAACTGAGTAACGCCATGCAATCCATGACTGAGTCATTACTCACGCGCGAGCGCGAACTGGAATTATTGAATCAAACGCTGGAGCAACAAGTATTGCAGCGCACAGAAGCCTTGGCTGCGGCGAATAAACAATTGGAGCACCTCGCTACAACTGACCCGCTTACTGGCGTTAACAATCGCCGTTCGTTTGATGAAAAACTGGCAGAGTGTGTACGCATGGGGCAGCGCACCGGCCACAGCTTTTCACTTTTATTGCTCGATGCTGATCACTTCAAAAAAGTAAATGACAACCACGGCCATCCAGTCGGCGACGCCGTGTTGCAACAAATCGCTCGCGTAATTAAAGACAATATCCGCACGACTGATTTTGTCGCTCGTTATGGTGGTGAAGAGTTTTCCGTAATTTTGCCAAACTCCCCCAATGCCATCGCCGTTAGCACGGTTGCTGAAAAAATTCGCAGCGCAATTGAAATCGCCACCTTCCCCGATGTCGGCCACATGACCATGAGCATTGGCAGCAGCGCCTGGCACCCCAACGAACCCAACGCAACCGCCGTTATACAACGCACCGATGAAGCCCTGTACACAGCAAAAGCAGCAGGCCGCAATTGTGTGGTTGCGTTTAGGGAAGGTGATTAAACCAGGATTTTGTAATGGTGTAATGAGTAGTAATTCCACATGCGAGCAATATTTGTTATTTAGCCTGTCTGTGCTTCAATCAGTTGATCGCTTTCGTAGGGTGTGCTTAGCGAAATAATCCGCGAAGGTCGCAGATGTGCCCAAAGCGGACAGTCAGCCAAATGAGCGTGACAACTAATTGAGATTGCTTGTGCCGTACACTCCATAATTAATTCGGAATGATAGTTAACCCTTTGGTTTAGCGCGAGCTAAATCGATTGAGAGTTCATCTCCTTTTGGAGTTTACAGCACTACACCAAATTAGTTGGAATAACTTTCTGCGGGTTATATAGTTGGTACAATTTAATAAGATGTTAGCTTTCACAGGGAATACCATATGTCTAAAGAAACTCGGCTCACCAGAACAAAAGCTTTATATGAGCAATTTCTTTCATTGAATCCACGCGAATTCGAAAATTTTCAATTGAGTCTCACCGATTTTGATGGTCTCAACTTCGACGAAGCTAAACGCACTATGCGCTTCGTTTTAGATACGTTCGACGGGCTTTCGGCAAATGATGCTTGGAGTGAATTAACATGGCACGCGTTATCAAGCATTGAAAGTGTTCTTCAAGCTATGTACAACGCCTATGCTCAATTAAAAAACACTCGAGATCAAAATTCATTTCAAAATTTAGCGCCTCAAATTGACTCAATGGCATACCACATGCGTATGTTTGGAGTGTCATTGTTAGCGTCTGGTGGAATTCATTTTGAAAGAACTACTACTGCCATCTCAATCGAGCTAGAAAAGCTAATGGTCGCTCGTGCCGAAGTTGAAAAGCTTAGAGATGAAGTTAAAACCTTAATCGCACCAGCTGTTGCTGGATCGCTTTCTGAATCATTTACACAACGGAAAAAAGTTCTTTTGTGGGGAAGAATAGCTTGGGGTAGTGCTGCATTACTGGTCGGTGGCATTGGAATTTTCGAGACTTATCAATTTGCTAATTCAATTGGGGCAGCCATATTGGCCGTTAAAGTTCCAGGGCAATCTAACGAAATAGTATGGGCGTCTATACTATTGCGTTCAATTGTTTTGTTGCCCCTATTTGCTGCTTTTGGTTTTTCGTTTTCTCAGTACAAAAAAGAGCGTGACTTTGAAGAAGAATATGCACATAAAGCAGCAGTTGCTACGTCGCTCCCTAATTATGGCGATCTTACACGTGAGCCTTCTGTGCGAGATCAAATCGTTACCGCAGCAACTAATGTCATATTTAGTACGCCCGCCAAGCAAAAAATTGAGCCTGAGAATTCTGAAAAATTACTTGATTCTGTAAAAGAACTATTTGACTCTATCGCAAAAATATTGCCTAAAAAAGAATAGAGCATACAAGGCGTTGCACCAGGCGGTGAACGCAACATTAAAATCATGAGATATTAAAAATGGCCGCACCAAGAGTCTTTATTAGTTCAACATGCTTTGATTTTGCAGAGGTACGAGATAGTCTAATTTCTTTTTGCCAAGGATTTGGGTTTGATGTTGTTCTAAGTGAGAAGGGAGATGTTTTTTATCATCCAGATCTACACACCCATGAAAGCTGTGTTAATGAAATCTCTAATTGCCAATTATTTATTCTTATAATTGGTGGACGATTTGGTGGAAAGTATCGAGTTGATCCGCAAAAATCTATAACCAATGCAGAATACATTTCTGCTAAAGAATTAGGCATTCCTGTATTTACTTTTGTAAAAGAAACGGTATTGGCTGATCATCATGTTTTCCAAAAAAATAAAGATAAAAAGTTCTCAAAAGAAATTGAATATCCTTCAATTGAAAACCAGAACTATGCTGAAAATATTTTTGAATTTATTGATGCCGTAAGAAGCTCAAATGTCAACAACGGATTTTTCCCATTTAGATACGCTAAGGAATTGCACGAAAACCTAAGAAAGCAATGGGCAGCAATGTTTTTCGATTTCCTATCTAAAAGAGAAGTTTCAAATCAATTAAAATCCACCTCAGAATCAATAACAAATCTATCAATAGCATCGAAGAAAATCGAAGAGCTAATTAAACAAATTTATAGGCAGGTCGATAGTGCTGGGGCTGAAGAATCAATCTTGGCAATTGATGAAGAAAGCGAAGCATCGAAATTCTTCGAAAGAATTGCAAAGAAGATTGATATGCCAATTTTTATTGATCCTTCAATGATTGACTCGCTGAAAATTAAGTGCCCCAATAATTGGTGGGATTTTTTGCTTAAATTCGACGGTTTTGAATATATAAATGGTGCAACAAGCTCAGATGGAAGAGAAACCGATATATTGGTTTACTCCCCATCTACAGCGTTTATTTCTGATATTTCTGGTGAGTTTAGTCCTTCAGAAAGAAAGACTTTCAATACTTTTAAAAAGGAATATGAAAAGTTCCTTAATGTTAGCGAGTTGACAAAACAAAAAATCCTAGAGAAGTATTCCCGATTTTAAAAAAATCTAACAAATCGCTGATTCCCGCGCATTAAGACAACAAAGACGGCTAGGAAAAAAGGCAATACATCGGCTCAGCAAAAAGTATTTGCCTGGTCGCAAATGCGGCATAAGCCTTTATGCAAATATTAACGCCCCGACATTTTTAGCCAATGGAGAGACAGGCGCAACGGTGAAGGTTGTGATTGGTAGGGTTGGTTTGGCGACCTTGATGCTGAATGGTATTTGGTTTCTGCTGTTACATTGGGTTGCGATAAAAACGAAAAGTTTACCCAGAGCATTAGCCTATTTAGGGTTAACAATGGGCGGGTTAAGCTTGTTACCGCCATTCGGAATACTGGTTTTATTGCTCAGCTCGTAGGTTGGGCAGCCATGCCCAACAATGCCATTAAATAACAATAATGTTGGGCATTACTGCCCAACCTACATAAACGCCAACGTCCGCTTTTGGCCGTTTCCGGCCAAAGCCAGCAATTAATAACCACTCAAAATATTCCCCGTATATTTTAATGTAAAGAATTAATAAGTTATGAATGTTGCTCGCACCGCGAGTGGCATTTTAGCTTTGGCGCGTTTAAGCTCGGCGCTTTTCTCGTTCATGAGACACCCATAATGCATACTATAAAAATTCTTTGTCTGAGCGCGTTACTAACGGTTCCTTCACTTTCCCATGCGGATTTTGTTGACGATTTTAATACTAAAACAGTCGCGGGTTGGCAGACGATCACGGGTGATGGTGATGCGCAACTAAAATTGATACCCATGGATGGTTTTGTACGCATGCAGGTTAATGCAACAAAAGACCAACACACCATTTGGTGGACAGTCATTAAG
>NZ_JBRFPI010000106.1:0-7664 GCF_053579595.1 Cellvibrio sp. | reverse complement strand
CGATGTTGCGCAGTCGTTGGATATGGAAAAACTCAAAAGCCCCGATTACGAATTGCGCGTGGAAGCCAGGGTGCGCCCCAGCCATTCGCCGCGCCGGGTTAATTTTATGATCAACACGCAACGCTCAACTGACTTCCACGAACACTTGCGTGAGTATGACCTCGAGCAGAATTCTGATTGGCACCTTATCAGTATGACTACACGCAACCTTGATGCGGTGCCTGGCGATCAGGTGAATGTTCAACTTGGAGTCACAGATTGGGGCCCGGGAGAATATTATCTGGATATTGATTATTACCGCGCCCAAGTCGTAAAAGTGAAGGATGCAAAACCTGATGTGGGCGAACCACTTATTTATCATCCGCCGGTTCCACCGCTCGATACTTTCAAAGAACACCTGCGCGTAAAACACGACGCCGTGATTAACCCGGCCTTTCCAACGGTTAATTTTAATAACTGGCAATCGGATGGTGTGCGCGTGCTTACCGTTAGCGCGGATCAATATCCCTTGTTGCGCTGGGATCTGCAACCTTACCGCGGAAAAAAGGCTGATGGTGCAGGCGTACTGGAACTCACCACTCAATCAGTACAGCAAGGTGGGAATTACGTTGCCGCATTAGGTGAAGATTTTGGTATTGAGTTTGATAAAGTGCGGGTAATTGAAATTTTTGGCGGCGATGCAAATTGGCAACAAGCCAGCGTGACCTTTGCCAATTTTACGCAAGGGAAAGATTTGCAATCCTTGCTTAACGGCCAAATGATTTTTGATACAGAGGTAACGCAAGCGGGCGGAAAAACCTTAGTCACCATTCCGCGCCCCGTATTGCAGCGAATGTTCGATGGCACCACACGCGGGCTTTTGTTGAAACCGCTCGGCGCGCTGGAAGTATCGTTTTACGATTCGGAACATGGCGATGGCAACCGCGCGCCCACGTTGCACTTCAGTACTCGCGCTCAATAAAACATTCAAACCAATTCAGGACGTTGTGTTTCTCGCAGAAAAGTCTCACAAAAATTATTACCCGGATGTTGACCAAATAGGTTTTTCTTCAAAAAAAATGCCGGGATCATTTCTGATCCCGGCAATTTTTTTGGTCAGGCGAATGGTTAGGCCGCCTGGTTTAGTCCTAGTTACCGCTCAGTGCATCAGCGAAGCCTTGTAGTGCAGGCTTTGGACTCATGTCGTTGAAGAAGAATAGTGACCAGTCTGGACGGCCATAGAGCGAGTTAATCCAGCTATCAACATCGGCAACGCCCCAAACGGTAATGCCGCCACGCTGCTCAGCGGGTACCACCTCGAGGTAGGCTTCAACAATGCCTTTAATTAACGCTTTGTGCTGGTCGGCGCGCGCTGGAGTGTAGGCGTTAGCTGATAGTGGCGGATCTACGTAATTTAAGCGTACGTCCAGTTCGGTAATTTTAACTTTGATCGCCGGGCGAATATCTGCCACTAATTTCAGATGCTCACGGATGGTGGCGACGTTAGCGTTGCCCCACACGTGCATTTGGAAACCAACACCATCGATAGGAATATTGCGCGCTTGGAAATCCTCTACCATCGCGACCACTGCATCCAATTTCGGCCGGTTCCATTCAGTGCTGAAGTCGTTGTAATACAGATCGGCGTTAGGAGCGGCCGCGTGGGCAGCTTTGAACGCTTCTTCAATAAATTCCGGGCCAATATTGGTGTACCACACGGAAGATCCGGTATTTGCTGCTGAACCGCGATAACGACCGCCCGCGTCTTCGAAAGCTTCGTTTACCACGTCCCAACTAACGACTGACTGGCGCGCGGCAAAGTGACTAGCCACGGTAGAGACATGCGTTCTCAATACGTCTAACCATTGGTCTTTGGTGCCCGAGAAGTTTTGCATCCAGTTTGGAATTTGGTTGTGCCACAGCAACGTATGACCATGCACCTTCAAACCATTAGCTTCAGCAAAGTCGATAAGGGCGTCTGCATCACCGAAGGAGAACTGACCTTGGGTCGGTTGCAGAAAGCTGGGCTTCATAATGTTTTCTGCTGTCAGCTGATTGAAGTGCTGAGTCACGACGGTTTGGCGCGGGATGTTAGTCAGCGGGCTGATCGCAGAATTACCTGCTGCCACAGCAACACCAATTGGCATATTGCCGGGGCTCAGGCTGCGGAGGCTCTCAACCGTGACAGGCGAATATTCGTAAGTGATGGATTCCACTTTGGTGAAAGAGAAATCATCGACGTAAATAGTCGCGCCTACGTTTGCTGCGAGAGAAAAATGAACCGGCAATCGCAATAGCGTATCGTCCGTACTGGTGGTGACTTCGATACTGACCTCTTGCCATTCACCGCTCAGGGTGACATTGCTACGGGCACGCTCAGCGTAAGCTGGAGCGGGAGTGCCGACGGTGAAATTGGCTTGCGCGCCGGCAGGGCCTTTTACCCAGGCTTTGTAGGCGTAAATGCTGCCACCAACTACCGGAATGCCTCCGTTATTGAGCCCGGTATGAGTGGTTTCTATCGACCAGGGGTTAGCGCCGATCGTGTTGATGGCGACCTCCAGGGCTCGATTGCCGCTGTGCACATTGGATGGTTGATTAGCCGCGCTAATAACTTGAATTACCGCGGTGCCTTCATTGTTTGCCAAAGACCAATTCGCGGGCGCGGTGCTGCCTGCTTCCGAGTCTTCAAAGCCGCCGTTTTCGGCCAGCTCAATCACTACTGGTGTCGAACTTGAGCTGGCGCTAGATATGCTGGAGGTAATGGCGGAGGAAGATATTGAGCTCATGTCCGTTGATGAAGACACTGAACTCACGGCCGATGATAGGGAAGCCGCCGAACTCGACAACATCGAACTGACGACCGACGAACTGGAGGATTTGGACCCGGAGCCGGACCCGCCACCGCAGGCGGTCAGGGCCAGTAGAACGGCTAATAAGCTGCAACGATTAATATTCATAGTGATCACTCTCTTATGGTTTTTAGGAAATCTAGCTTCAAGATCGCAGGCTCGGCATCTGGGACGATGTAAGTGGTGTCGCATCCGGAATTGTGACTTATTGTATAGTTGACCATATGTTTGGTAAATCGTTCGCCCACAAACGATGAGGCTGGCGCCATTAACCGAGATGCTGTGCTCAAAATATTGGCGCGCGACGTCTGATTGAACGGAACTTTGCGCCGTAAGTCTTGCAATGACAGCCAGTCGGTACGCAGATCGCAACTCTCTGCCGCAACTCTCTGCCGCAACTCTCTGCGTGCAACGCGGGATCAATACCCGTTAAGCTGCGACCCTATTAAGCTGCTAACCCATGTTTAAATTCTGGCGCCACGATTGCGCCCTTATCTACGAGATGTGACTCCATGTTAAACCCCGCACAAACACGCGCCCCGCGTGCGCTCATCGTCGCTGTGCAATTAGACGGTGTTGACGATACTGAATTTAACTCGTCGTTGGCGGAATTGGGCGAGTTGGCAAAAACCCTGGGTTTGGAGGTGGTAGGGCAATTTACGCAAAAGCGTGCGGCGTTCGATTCGACGGCGTATATGGGTGTTGGTAAGCGCGAGGAGATTCGGCAATTCGTGCAGGAGCAACAAGATGCCTCGAATGGCCGTGCGCAAGTTGATCCGCACGCGGTGAGTCAGGCGGTGGATTATATTCTTGTCGATCATGAAATCTCGCCGTCGCAAGCGCTTAACCTTGAAAATGAAGTCGGTTGTGAGGTGATGGATCGCACCGTTGTCATCCTCGAAATTTTTCATCGCAACGCCAGTTCACACGCCGCCAGAATTCAAGTTGAAATCGCGCGACTGACTTATATGGCGCCGCGTTTGCGTGAAGCGGCGAAACGCGAGGGACCATCAGGGCGGCAGCGCAGTGGTGTGGGTGGTCGTGGTTCGGGTCAGTCGCGCAGTGAAATCGATAGCCGTAAAGTGCGCGACCGAATTGCCGAGCTGCAAAAAGAAATTGATGCGATGGAGGCGGGGCGTGAAACCCAGCGCGCGCAACGGCAGGGGCAAACCGGATTGGCGCAGGTGGCGTTGGTTGGTTATACCAACGCGGGTAAATCTACTTTAATGCGCGCATTGACCGGCAACGAGGTATTAGTGGCCAATAAACTCTTCGCCACGCTCGACACCAAAGTGCGCACCTTACAGCCGGACACTGTGCCTAAAGTATTGGTGAGTGATACCGTGGGTTTTATCAAAAATTTGCCGCATGGTTTAGTCGCCTCGTTTAAATCAACGCTGGACGAAGCGCTCAATGCATCACTGCTGTTGCACGTTATCGACGCGGGCGATACCGGGTATGAGGCGCAGATTGAGGTTACCGATAAAGTATTGGCCGAGATTGGTGCTGATACAGTGCCGCGCATTCGCGTGTTTAATAAAATTGATTATCTACAGGATGCCGAGGCGCAAGCCGAGCGAATTGCCGAGCTACAAGCGAGTTATCCCGGTTGTATTGTGTTGAGTGCGCAGCGCGACGAGGATATAAAAAAGTTGCATCAAACGATTGTGCAATTTTTTCAAAAAGATCTGGTTGAAACCGAGATTTTTTTGCCTTGGTCGGCGCAAGAATTACGCGGCGAGATATTTGCGTCGTGCAATGTGCTGGAAGAGCGCGCTGATGCGACTGGTGCATTTTTTCGCCTGCGCGCCGCACCGGATATGGTTGCCAAACTGAGCAAACTCGCAGACGATGCCGGTTCAAATCGAGCGAGATAATATCCGTCACACGTACATACGCAAAAATTAACTATGCAATCAGACCCTAAAAAACTGGTAGAGAAAAACAGCAGCCTCAATCATTCCGACTTGTTGAAAGTGGTATCCCATGTTCAACGTGAGCAAGGCGAATGGATTTTACATACGCTAATGGTGGAGGGGTGCGACGTCCCATTTAAGTTCAAGCGCAAGGGTAAATACCTGAGTTTAAAGGGTGCCCGGGTAAACATTACCTACTACCCGGAACAGCAAGTTGTTGCGGGCATTACATTTGAAGTGATGAAAGTGGTGCGTATTAAACGAGGGTGATCAGCGCCCGGTTTCAGGCCAGGTTTTAAGGCTTAACAATCACCAATTGAATGCTACCCACTTTAAAACCCCATTTGCGCAACGTAGATTCATTCAGCAGCGTTTTGCTATCGACCTGCCACATCCAATCGTCTACCTTCAGTTGCAGCGGCGAGCCTTTGTAATTGATCTCCAGCACATAATTGAGTTGCATGGCATTGCCGCTGACTTGTGCCTTGCCAGTGCCGATCACATCGCCCGCGGTTGCTGCGTAGCCATCGGCGGTAGGAGTTAGGGTCCAGTTGCGATATTGGACTTCACCGTCATCAAAAATAAATTTTTCTTCCAGCGTACCTACCCCATCTTTCCAGTAGGCGGTGATACTCGCGTTGAAGTAGCGTGTGACTTTACCGCTGCGGTCTTTGAGTACACCGTGGGCGCTTAGCTGCCCATTAAAGAACGTCTGCGGAACAAGGGCAGGTTGGTTGCTGGCGTAGTCATCAATCGATGTGGTGGAGCAGGAGGTGAGCATAAGCATCAGGCCTGATACAAACAGCATTTTCCAGTGGACAGACATGGATAGGCGCCTTGAGAACATGGATCCCCATAGCTTGCATGAGGTTGGGTTAGCTAAACATATTGGTTAAATACGCTTGCTCCAGGTTGAAGGATCATTTTTTTGATTCATTTGCCTTATTCGTTTGCTGGAAAACACCGCCCAATAAAAAAACGCCGACATGCAACCATGCCGGCGTTTTTGTTTATTTACACCAATTGAATAGTGTTAGGGCGTTATTGTGATGTACCCCGGGTGACAAAATAACCTGCCAGTCCAACCAGCCGATCCAGCGCGTAGCCAATCAGACCGACGTAAATCAGCGCGAGAATAATGTCGCTAATGCGCGATGAATTCCATGCATCCCAAATAAAGAATCCAATACCTACACCGCCCACAAGCATTTCCGCAGCGATAATCGCCAACCAGGATAAACCGATACCAATGCGCAAGCCGGAGAAGATATAGGGTGCAGCCGCGGGCAACATGATTTTGTAAAAATATTGCCAGCCATTTAACCGCACTACGCGCGCAACGTTGCGATAGTCCATAGGGATATTGCGCACGCCCACCGAGGTGTTAATGATGATGGGCCAAATGGAGGTAATAAAAATCACAAACAGAGCCGAGGGTTGGCTGTCCTGAAATCCCGCCAACGACAGCGGCAACCACGCGAGTGGTGGCACAGTGCGCAAGACTTGGAATAGTGGATCAAGCCCGCGCATCGCCCATAGGGATTGGCCGACCAGAATACCCAGCGCTACACCGGCAATGACCGCCAATGTATAGCCAATTGCCACCCGCTGCAGACTTGCCAACAATTGCCAACCCATTCCGACGTCGGTACCACCGTTATCGTAAAACGGGTTTTCAATTAAATAGCGCGTCTCTTCAAACACGGTAGTGGCCGAAGGAAGATTGGAGTCGGGGCGCGAGCAAGTAATTTGCCATATCGCCACCAATACACTGATGACAACAACAGCGGGAACTACCCGCACCATCAAATAGTGTCCAAAATCTTTAACACGCTGCATCATGCTGCGTGACTCCTCGCTCAGCCCGTTGCTGGTGATACTGGATTCGGCCATGGTAAATACTCCGCGTTACGCCATGTTTTTAATCGCAAGGCTATCGAGATAGGCTTTTGGATTGGCAGGGTCAAACACTTTGCCATCAAAAAACTTTTCTACACCGCGCGATGTACTAGTGGGAATTTCTGCTGCAGGGACTTTGATCGCTGCCGCCGCTGCGCGCCATAAATCCTCGCGGTTTACTTTATCGACCAGTGCATTAATGTCGGTACTCGCGGGTAAGTAACCCCAGCGAATATCTTCAGTAATAAACCAGGCGTCGTGGCTCTTGAACGGATAAGATGCAAAATCTTTCCAGTAACGCATTTGCTCCGGGCTGTTCTCTACGACGCGGCCGGTGCCGTAATCAAAATTACCTTTCATGCGCTCAATAACATCATTAAAAGGTGCTCCTATCCATTTGCGGTCGGAACAAATTTTTGCCACTTCCTCGCGATTCTCCGGCTTCTCGCAAAACATTTGCGCTTCCATCACGGCCATCAATAACGCTTGGGTAGCGTTAGGATTTTTTTCAATCCAGTCGCTGCGCATAGCAAACGCCTTTTCCGGATGGTTGTGCCAAAGTTCACCAGTGGTTAGTGCTGTGTAACCAATTTTTTGGTTAATTAATTGCTCATTCCAGGGTTCGCACACACAGAAGGTATCCATGTTACCCACTTTCATATTGGCAACCATTTGTGCGGGTGGTACTACGATGGTGGAAATATCTTTGTTAGGGTCAATGCCTGCAGCGGAGAGCCAATAACGCATCCATAAATCATGGGTGCCGCCGGGGAAGGTCACCGCAGCGTTAACGGTTTTGCCCGATGCTTTTTTTGCAGCCAAGGCTTCTTTAAAACCTTTGGCGGTAACGTCCAGTTTCAGACCGGCATACTCTTTACCTACAGAAATACATTGGCCGCTTAAATTCAAACGCGCGAGTATCGACATAGGAACCGGTTGATTATTTGCGGTCATAGCACCGGTAGAAATTAAATAGGGCATAGGCGATAAAATGTGCGCGCCGTCGATCCCATTATTAGCA
>NZ_JBRFPI010000105.1:2753-12029 GCF_053579595.1 Cellvibrio sp. | reverse complement strand
GTTTTTAAATGTTCCGATCCAGGGGCCGGGCCAGTAATTCCCATTGGCGTATTAGGAGTCAAGCGGGGATTGAACGAAGAATTTTTTACTCGCTGCCAAAGATTTTTCTGGTCGCGTTTAATTTCAATCACGCTTACACCGTGCGCCGCCTGCTCTTTTAATACCTCATGCTCTGGGCGACGGATAACACCCTGAGCATCGCGCGTTTCTGTGGGGCCATTGGGATGCAAAGTCGGATTAGTGTATTCGTGGTTGATTACCAGCAAGCCGTGATCATTCGGTGCATCGGAAAAAGGAAAATAGGCCATGCCGTCGTGATTTTGCCCTGCCTGCAATTGCTGCTCCTGCCAGCTATTGCTCGCATCAGCCTTCCAGGGCGCAGCGCCAGTCACCACCTCATCGCCCCATGAAAAAAACGCGCGCGCTGTATAGCCATCGGCGACCAACACACGGTCAAAATCCGGCGCGTGCTGAAGCGGTACTGAAGTGAATCCAATTTTTGGCGATGTATTTTTTAATCCAACGAATGGCGATGCCTTTTCATTGGTTGCTGCACAGCCCGATAAATGTCCACCCAAAAATCCTCCCAGCGCCAAACCCAATCCACCTTTCAATAAATTGCGACGGCTGGCGATAACCTCTGACAACCAGGGATTGTTGGACGGATTTACCGGAATATCATCGATATCCACCACCGGCATTTCATTTTTATTACTCATTGGCCATCACCATTATTCGAGTGCTAATACTGTGCGAATTTTTTCCCAGCTCACATATTTAAAATTCTGCGGCGCTTCCGGCATCACTTTATGACCATCCTGCACCACCAACATACCTTCGCCAAAAGCACCACCGAGATTGGCATGGGTAACTTCAAGGCCGTCCGTTTCCGAAACACCATCAATGCCACGCTCTGCATCCAGATCCACTCTAATCACACCGCGCGTTTTATAGGGCGCTGTTGCATCCAGAATCACATAGCTGTTGTTGCCTTGACTGGACACAACGAGATAGTGTTTATTCTTACCCTGATAGATGCCCATGCCTTCCACATCGGCAACCAACACATCACCGGCGCGCAATACTAATTCCACTTGCGTGCCCGCGTTTGGCTCAGCGCCAATTGTCCACACAGCTTCGTCTTCTTCACCAACGAATAAGCGCTGGTTTTTATCGTCAGCTACACAACCTTCCGGTTGGCTCTTTACAAAAAAACTGCGTACTTTCTTTCCTTGCCAGACATGAGAATTTTTATCTTGCTGATCAATCACAGCGCTTAATTGAATTTGCTGAAACTCACCGCTTTTTCCGTTGGGAATCGCATAGGTAACTCCGCTGGCATTTTGATACAAACAAAATCCATAAATTTCTTCAAGATCCGTTGCAACACTGCCAGAGAAACGTAATTTACCGTTTTTAGGATCAATCGTGTAAATCGCCAAACTGTTATCATCGCGATTGGTAGCAACGGCAATATCGACAACTTTTTTACCCAATGGCACTCCATAACGGACATCCACATTGTTTAATTTGCCCGTATTAAAATGCTGTACTTCACGACCTTGCATGTCGTACACAAATAATCCCTGTTGCTTATTAGTACCAATCACCAGACTTTTTTGCGGGCGTTTTTTATTGACCCAAATCGCTGGGTCATCAGCCGCATCACCAAAACGTGCCATAACCTGGGTTTGCACATCGGGTGTGATGCTCACTATGGTGTGTGGTGATTTTTTTTGCGGCACTGAGTCCCAAGGCAAGGATAAAAAATGATTGCCGGTTTTTTCATCGCCGACTACTAGTGCAAGTGAATTATTGCCTGCTGCTACAACAACCGCTTTAACCCTTTCCGGTTCATCGGTATTGGGAAGATCGACTAACTGCTGCTGTTTGAATTTACCTTCACGGGTGCTATAGACCGCAAGCTGTTTTTCTTCTGCCACCGCAGCAACCAAACCTTGTGGAACTACCACCAGTGATTCCACACTGCCGGATAAGGAACCAAAAGGTTTTTGCAAATCGACCGCGACACGACCGGGAGCAGATTCCTCTGATGCAACTTGCGCCCAGATACCAATGCCTTCTTCTGCGATAAACAATAAATCCTGTTCATCATCGACCGCGCAGGATTTACTGTTGGGTGCGATAGGTAAACGGCGCAGCAATTTTGCATTCGCCGTGCCTTTTGCATCTATGACCAACCAATGCTCCGCCGTGCCGCGCTCATCCAATAGATATAGAGCAAGATGACCATTTACGCGGCTTAGGCACAAGTTCTCAATTTTAAATTCCGGTGTTGGTAGACGCAGCAATTCGCGCAGCTTTCCCGATTCAGGATCAAGCGCAACCAGCCCCGGTTGTTGTTCCGGCAAAAATACCGTTGCCGCAACCAATTCGGACGATATTATTTTTCCAGTTTGTAATTGCACTGGATAACGCCAATCCAACAGTTCTGCCGGCAGTTTGAGTTGCGCGAGAGATTTACCACTGGCATCGCGCCAGTGAATGTCATCACCCAGCGCCAGAAAAGTAGATTGGTGCTGCAGCAAAGTGGGCAGAGGGGCGATCAATCCGTCTTTTAATGACGGCGGCAAAGTGGTAACTGCACCAACAGACGAACAAAAACCTGTAAACAAACAGGCAAGCAAGGATTTACGCAAACTGATCATAATCAAGACCTTTTTATAAAATGGCTCCAGCAGGAGCCATCCAGACTACAAACACACACTTAATCAAAACTTAAAACTGCATAAAGGTAATGCCGAGTTTGTAAGTGGCACCGTAGCTTTCGTATTGCGCGTTGTATTGGGTATCTTTCACGTAGGAATAATAAACTTCATCGGTCAAGTTCAGCGCTTCAAAATGCAGTTTGATAGATTCGGTCAAATAGTAACGCAGTGAAAAATCCAGCTGCATTTGATCATCAACATAAGCATCATAATCTGCTTCCATCGGCTCTAACACTTCCAACAAATAATTGGATTTATAATTAGCTGACAAACGCATACTGATTTTGTCCGACTCATAACCGATCATAAAGTTAGCTGAAGTATCGGATTGGCTGGGCATTGGAATATCGCGCGCGATAAATTCACCATCATCGTAACCACCAATTTCCGCAGTGGAATCGACAAAGGTCGCATTACCACCAATTAACAAACCATCCCAAGGCGACGGCAAACTGGTGAACTGTTTGGATGCAGCCAATTCGAGCCCCAGAATATCCGCTTTATCGCCATTAACAAAGGTTACCGCTTTATCAAAATCTTCGTAGCCCGCTGTGCCGCCCAAATCGGTTTGATAAACAAAATTATCGATAGCTTTGTAAAACGCAAACGCAGAAATAACGCTGGCTACACCAGGGTAATGCTCAATACCAAAATCGATATTGCTGGATTCCAGTGATTTCAAACCCGGGTTGCCAAATTCCGCTTCAATATCGCCATCATCCTCTTCAATTAAACGGCCGGGCGACAACTGTGCAAAACCGGGACGCACCACTGAATTAGTCCAGGCTGCACGCACTTGGGTTTTATCGCTGATGCTGTAGCGGATATGCAATGCTGGTAAAAAATAATCATCGGAATTCTCAAACGATTGCGCATTTAATTCTTCGTTCTCGCCATCGTATGAATTGCCCTGCGCGGTAAAATCGGTATTTTCATAACGTACACCAGTCAGGATACGCCAGTCATTGATATCCACGCGCCCCATCACGTAGGCAGCACTGGTATCTTCAGTAATCAGATAATCACCGATACTGCTTTCCACTTCGTCTTTTTCAGCATCTTCGATGGAGGATTTCACCTGTGCTGCATTAATGGTGCTGCCAAACTGACCCATTTGATAATCCACTTCACTGCCAGAAAATTCAGTGAGCGACGTATCGCCAGTAAAATCTTCGGCAATCCAGATATCAACATTATTGTCTTTTTCACGCTCAGCGTGTTTTACACCAAACTTCAATTGCGCTGAATTACCTGCTAATTCGAGATCTCGCGTAAAGTCCATATTGATCGCAGTGCTCTCATCATTGGTATTGGTGCTGCCCAATTCGACCTCGTCCAATTTATAGCTGGCGGATTGATAATATTCAGCCGGAGCCGTAATCAGTATCTTGCCCGTATTGGTGTGGGAAAGATCGAAAGCTTCATCGGCAATAACATCGTCATCTATTTTAAATACGGCGCCAGCGACGTTTTGCGGTTCATCTTCGCTGGATTTGCTGTAGGCAACACGATAATCCACAGTCCACTTATCCAAACGGGTTTGACCACCCAAAGAAGTCGAGAGAATTTTTTGTGTTTCCGTGCGGTCTTTTAAATCGCGCTGCACTTCAGCCGAACCTACTTCACCTTCAGCAAGCGCATCTTCAAACTCAATCACATTCGCCAAACGAATTTCTGAATCGGTATATTCGCTGTAAAGATTGCGCCAATATAAATCCGTGTCATCACTTGGCTTGTAATCCAGATTTAACGTGACGCCTGAACGTTCACGAGTAATGCGGTAATCGCGCTGTTCCATTTCTTCGAGGCGCGCTTCGCCATCTTCAAAATCCCATGCACCGCCAGTTTCGACGTTATCGGAACCGAATTCACGTTTGAATGAACTTACACCAAATGCAACACCGAGATTATTGTCGTCGCCACCGAGGCTAAATTGGTTGCTCGCAGTCGCTGCTACTTTTGGGCTAGTCTCTTCGGTATTTTCATCGTAACTGCCTTCAGCAGTGAGCTGATAAAAGAAACCATCGCGATCAAACGCTGACAAACTTTGTACATCAATGCTGCCGCCGAGTGAATTGGCATCCATATCCGGCGTTAAACTTTTGGTCACAGTTAAGTTTTCTAACAAATCCGACGGAATTACATCCAGTGCTACTGCGCGACGATCCGCATCCGGCCCGGGCACACCTACACCGTTAATAGTCACCGCGTTGTAATCCGGCCCCATTCCGCGCACGCGCACATAGCGGCCTTCACCTTGGTCGCGCTCAATCGATAGACCCGGCAAACGCTGCAAAGATTCGGAAACGTTAGTATCAGGAAATTGGCCAATCGCGTCGGCCGATACCGCAGTAAGAATATTATCGGCGCTGCGTTGTTTGTTGAGTGCTTTGTTTATACCAGCGGCCTGCCCGATCACAATCACATTTTCCACCAAACCAGATACACCCACTAATTGAAAATTTTCGCGTGTGGTTTGTTGATCCTGCACAACCACCGAACGCTTAATATCATCCGCACCGATATAACTGGTGACCAAGGTGTAATCACCAGCCTTCACATCTAAAAACACAAAACGCCCATCGCGTTGACTTACCGCTTCGCGATTCAATTCCGCAATGCGAATTTTTGCACCCTGCAATGCAATACCTTTTTCGGTAGCTTTAATTTGCCCTTCAATACGGCCATCGGCCAGCGCGCTGCCCGCGAGACCGGCAACCACTACGGCCATCGCCGTCTTAACAAAATTTCTTTTTTTGGATATGAATACAGTTTTTTTCACAGTGTGCTCCCCGATCTTTTTAAAAGGCTCGATAGTTAAAACGCCAAGAGATTTAGACGACGCCAAACTAGGTGGAATAAATGACACTTCTGTGACGAGCAGGCTCTGCAGCCAACAAATAGGCTGAGCTGATTTGCCTCCCTGCAACTAAGCGAGCGATTTTTTCAGACAAAACCAACATTCATAAAACTGTCATATTGATTTGTTATCGGTGCAGCACTTTTATCCCCATGGGTTGCGAGCCGTTATGTTGAAACACCATAAATGGAAACTGTTTTTTGTCGGTATGGGCGCAAATCTGGCTTTGATCGCCAGTCTTGCCGTCGCCGATTTAAAAGTATTGGCCGAGATAAATTGGCTTGATGTACTCAGTGAGGGCGGAGCCGCGATGCTCGCGTTGGTATGGTTGGGATTGATTTTGCACAGTCGCCCCGCCGGACGCGTCACGCAATATTTAAGTTTGGGATTAAGCGGAATTTTTTTGGCAGGCTTTCAGGATCTACTTGATGAATTTATTCGTTTCCCAGAGGCGACTCGCTGGGATCATTGGATAGAATCGGGCTGTATGCCAATTGGCTTGGTGTTGCTCACACTCGGTATTTTCCACTGGCATAAAGAGCAACTCAGCATTAATGAACAGTTGCGCAAACGTGAACGATTGTTTCGCGAACACCGCTGCCTGGATTTCACTACCAATTTGAGCGGAGCCGATTATTTACGTAAGCAACTACTACAGGCGCTACCAGAACATCGCAACGCTGAACAATCACTCGCGCTCTTGTTTATTGACGTGGATAACTTTCGTGAAATCAATCGTCGCTACGGCCATCAGCAGGGTGATCACTTATTACAGTCACTGAGTGAATTGATGCTATTGAACATTCGGCGCAGCGATGTGTTGTGCCGCTACGCCGGTGACCGGTTTGCATTAATACTGCCCAACACCGGACGGGTGGGCGCGGAACAGATGGCCAGCGAACTCTCTGCGGCAGTCCAACATTTTGCTTACAAAACTCACCATGAAGATCAGAGCCTGTTTCAATCTGTCAGTATTGGTATTGCAGTTGCCAGTAGCGATCTGGCACTAGCCGACTCAGTTGAAACCCTGATCGAGCGCGCGACCATTTCACTGCTGCACGCAAAAGAAAAAAGTCACGACAACCTGCATCGTGCCGCATGATCAACAACATGAACAACAACTCCGATGAATTGATCGCCGAGGTGGACGCCTGTTATCAACCAGCGCCCTACTTTGAAATTGATACGCCTTTTATTCCCGCCCACGAATGGCCAAGTACGCTTATCGATATCGCACTCACTCGCGGCATCGAAGAACATAAATTGCTACGCAATACTGGTATTTTTCGTGAAGACATTGCCACAGAACATTGTCAGCTTGCGCCACAGCAATGCTTCCAACTTATCAATAATCTGCAAAAATATTTCCACAACCATGAGCCTGGTTTTTTATTAGGCCACAACCTGTTTACGCTTAGCGGTACTACCGCAGCAGCGGCGCTCAATACCGCCACTAACCTGCAAGCGGCGCTAGATATTCTAATTGATCAACAGACGCGGCTGATGCCACTGCTAGATATGCGCTGCAGCTATGAGCAAGACAATCTGGTTATTTGCTGGCAGGACGCCTATGGCGCAGATTCCAGCATGGTGTTTTTGTTGGAAATGATGTGCACCGCACTCAGTTCACTCACCCGCTGGCACAGCGAAGAAGCCGTCCCCTGGCAATTCCATTTCACGCATAGCAAACCCACTTACATCGAACAATACGATGTCCATCTGGGGAATCGCGTACACTTTTCCAGCCACATGAACGCGATGTCGGTTGCGCGCGATTACTTGTATTACCCTTGGAAACATTCTGACTCTGCTGCATTAGAGAGTGCAGCAAAAACGGAATACATCCAGCAGCCGTCAATTGCCACCCAGCGCGGTTTTTTGAGCGAGATATATCAGTACCTGCACCACAACATCCACTACAACCCTAGTCTCGATAAAACCGCCGACGCCTTTGGGATGAGCAATGCCAGCCTCAAACGTAAATTAAAAAAACATCGCAGCCACTTTCAGGAACAATACGACCTGGTGCGCAAAGATCTCGCACTCTATTGGCTTCATCAAGCGGGCTGGAATAAAGAACAGGTCGCACAAGCTTTACACTTTTACGACGTTGCCAATCTGCGCCGGGCGTTTAAGAAATGGACGGGGACCCTCCCACAGACAAAGGAAAGACGAAATTAGTCAAAATCAGTAAGCAGCGTGGAGATAAGCGCTGCATTAGAACTAATTAGCCTAAGCACCTTCAGGAACCTATGCAAACCTGAACTACACTTCTATTCACCCCCCCCCCAGTTTCGGTGAGAGGAAGAGCAAGTCATGTTTTTTAATGGTGCATTGAAGCAACAACTGGCTGAATCGCTGGACAACTGCGAGTCGCTGGAATCACTGGTTTCCGCAATTAGTAGCAACATCCCAGTTATCGAATTCTCACCGGAAGGTACGATCATTCATGCGAATCATTTGTTTTTAGGCGCAGTGGGCTACACACTCAACGAAGTAGTTGGAAAGCACCACCGCATTTTTTGTGAAGATGCCTACACCCTTACCGAAAATTATCGCCAATTTTGGCAAAAGCTGAAGAACGGCAATCCCCAGCAAGGCACATTTATGCGATTGACTAAAACGCATAAACTCATCTGGTTAGAGGCCAGTTATTTCCCGGTTTACAGTCAGGGCAATGTCAGCAAAATTCTTAAAATAGCGAAAGATATTACCCAACAAGTAAAACAATCTCACGATTTTGAAGCCATCCTTACCGCACTCAATAAATCCCTTGCTGTGATTGAGTTTACACCTGACGGAAATATTATTACCGCTAATGATAACTTCCTACAGACCATGGGTTACCGGTTGAATGATATTGTCGGGCAACACCATCGCCTATTTTGTAACGATGATTTTTATCGTGAAAATCCCAATTTTTGGAGTGACCTTGGCAACGGTCGCTTTCAAAAAGGCCAATTCCAACGCAAGCATCGCACAGGTAAAGCGGTTTGGCTGGAGGCGACTTACAATCCCATAGTAGTAGAAGGAAAAATTGTAAAAATCATAAAATTCGCGAGCGATATCACCGCCCAGATAGCACACGACCAGGCAGTTTACGATGCCAGCCAGTTGGCCTATACCACCTCACAAGAAACCATGAAGAGCGCGCAGGATGGCGAATTGTTATTGGATAGAACGGCCGACAGCTCAAACAATATGTCCAGCGAAGTAGCCGGCTCCTCAAGCTTGATTGCAAAACTACTGGAAGAATCGAAACAGATTTCGGCAATCGTTAATACGATTCGCAGTATTGCTGAGCAAACTAATTTGCTCGCGTTGAATGCAGCTATTGAAGCAGCTCGCGCAGGAGAAAATGGACGCGGCTTTGCTGTGGTTGCCGATGAAGTACGCAACCTGGCCGCGCGCACCAGTAGCTCAACGGTTGAAATTGAAGAAGTTGTTCGCCGCAATAGTAGTCTGACCATGCAAGTCATGACCAGTATGGAAAGCGCTCGCCAACAAGCTGAGGATGGCAACCGTTTAGTGCAGGAAGCGGTTGCTGCAATAGAATCAATAAAAGCAGGCGCAACAAATGTCAGCCACGCAGTCGCCCAGCTCGCAGAGTATAAAAAAAGCATTTAACTGAAAACTGAAAACTGAAAACTGAAAACTGAAAACTGAAAACTGAAAACTGAAAACTGA
>NZ_JBRFPI010000105.1:0-2653 GCF_053579595.1 Cellvibrio sp. | reverse complement strand
AAAATTATGGAATCAAATTTATCGTGTCGCCCCACAGGCTGTGAAGAATGCACCAATGGCGAAGGTTTGGACTTTGAATTCACTATGGCATTTCAACCCATAGTGAACGCACGCACTCGCAGCATATATGCGCATGAAGCACTCGTGCGTGGATTAAACAACGAGGGCGCCGGAACGATTTTTGCGCATGTGAATGACGCTAATCGCTATCGTTTTGATCAGGCCTGCCGCACTACGGCCATCAAGCTAGCCGCTGAGTTAGGCATGCAATCGCTGCTCAGTATTAACTTTATGCCCAATGCAGTTTATCGCCCTGAATTGTGTATTCGCACCACGCTTGCGGCGGCTGAAAAATACGGCTTTCCTATCGAGCAAATTATTTTTGAAATCACGGAAAGTGAAAAAGTCGATGACCTTGCCCACGTACGCAATATTGTGGATTACTATCGCCAGCGCGGCTTTAAAACCGCCATTGATGATTTTGGTGCGGGTTATGCTGGCCTGAATCTACTCGCTGAAATTCAAACCGATATTATGAAATTGGATATGGCTTTGCTGCGTGATATCGACAAACGCCGCTCAAGCCAAATTATTGTGCGCGGCATAGTGCAAGTATGTAATGAACTGGGAATGACAGTTGTTGCAGAAGGTATAGAAACTTACGAAGAATTCGCTGTACTGCAAGATATGGGTATCGAATTATTTCAAGGCTACTATTTTGCACGCCCTTCGTTTCAATCACTCCCTGCAATAACAGAAGAGTGTTTTTTGGCGAGATAGCTTCCTCACATCATAGCAGCCAATGTCGATCACTTAATTAGTGCTTGCGCGCTGAAAATACTGATTCGGCGTCACACCAAAAGTGCGTTTGAACATCGCTGAAAACGCGCTGGGGCTGGCGTAGCCGAGAAAGCCTGCAATGCGCGCAATGCTCTCGCCGCGCCCTAAACGGCAGAGCGCTTCGGCAAGTTGGACTTGCTGCACCCACTGGTGATATTTCAAACCTGTCTCCTTGGGAAATAACCGGATAAGCGTGCGTGTACTTGCGCCCGCCATAGCGGCGAGATCATCAATGGTGTGGCTGACGCCGGGTGAGTTCATCACGAATTGGCAAACGGTTTGTAAGCGTCGATCCTGTGGCCAGGGAATTTCTACCGCTTGGGTTGCAGCGCGATTAATCTCCATCAATATTAACGCCACCAGATGTTCGCCCCGCCCCGGAATAGGATATTCCGCCGGTTCCTGCAGCAACCCCAAAATCAATTCGCGCAATAAACCAGAGACCGAAATTGCGCGGCATTCTGTACCGAGCGAGAGCGGAACATCGGCGCTCACATAAAGCGTGCGCATTTGCAGATCGCTCATCATAAATGAATGATGCTCAACGTTCGGCGGCACCCAGAGCGCGCGGTGCGAGGGAATTGTCCACACACTATTCGGCGTTAACACCCGCATTACCCCTTCAACGGCATAAAGCAACTGGGCACGCGGATGGGTGTGCGGGGGAATTTCATCTCCATTTTTGTAATGTCCACCCCACGCCACAATCGGGCGCGGTACATGTTGCAACTCTTCGGGACTGCGCGGCAGAAGTTTACTCATAACGGCTCCAAATAAGCGTTGACAAAATTGTCACTTATTCGACAGTTTATGTCATATCTGCTTTTTTCGTCATTTTATACTGCGCGACTGCATTTAATGTTTACGCCCCGCCCCGGAGATACCCACAGCTATGAGCAAGATGGAACACATTCCAAACCAAACTCTCACGCCCACCGAATTTGATCCTACCAAAACGATTTTGCCGGTCGTGGGTGCGGTGAGTTTTGTGCACTTGCTGAATGATTTAATCCAGGCAATTTTGCCCTCGATCTACCCCATGCTGAAAACCAATTACGAGTTGAGTTTTACCCAGATCGGGATGATCACCCTCGCCTTTCAAATGACCGCCTCGCTTTTGCAACCGGGGATTGGGCTCTATACCGACAAACACCCCAAACCCTATTTATTGCCAACCGGCATGCTGTTTACCTTGTGCGGATTGGTGATGCTGGCGCTGGCCGATAGTTTTACCTGGCTGTTAATTGCATCGGCCATGATTGGTTTGGGTTCATCAACATTCCACCCGGAAGCATCGCGCGTGACACGCATGGCATCAGGCGGACGTTTTGGCTTCGCGCAATCCTTTTTCCAAGTCGGCGGCAACGCGGGTTCTGCGTTCGGCCCGCTGTTGGCAGCGGCGATTATTCTTCCGCAGGGGCAAGGCGCGATTGGTTGGTTCACGCTCTTTGCGATTCTCGGTTTCAGCGTTTTATTTGGCGTAAGCCGCTGGACAATCCGTTCACGCGCATCACTTAAAAGCGTCAAAAAACATCCACATTTTGCACACTTAACTCGCAAGCAAGTCATAGGTGCACTCGTGGTATTAGCACTGTTAGTTTTCTCCAAATACATTTACATGGCCGCGTTTACCAACTACTACACCTTTTATTTGATCGAAAAATTTTCAACCTCAGTCGCCAATGCACAATTGTTTTTATTTTTGTTTCTCGCTGCCGTTGCCGTAGGGACATTTGCGGGTGGCCCGATTGGCGATAAGGTGGGGCGCAAAGCGGTTATCTGGATTTCTATTCTCGGTGCCGCACCTTTTACG
>NZ_JBRFPI010000104.1:10527-12098 GCF_053579595.1 Cellvibrio sp. | reverse complement strand
GAGGTTAAAAACGCGCGCGCTATGGCCTCGGTCGTCAGACCGCAAATTTCGCGCAAGGTGAGTGCAAGCTGCGCTTCGGGCGAGAGGCTCGGGTGGCAGCAGGTGAAGATAAGGCGCAATTGGTCATCTTCGATCTGCTCGTCAGACCATTCGTGCTCCTCGCTCAACATTTCTTCCAATTCTTCAGCAACATCGTCGAGCGACGTATTAAACCGCGCGCGCCGGCGGATTTGGTCAATCGCTTTAAAACGGCCGGTCGATACCAGCCATGCGCGCGGATTGTGTGGCACTCCATCGACTGGCCACTGATGTAATGCAGCGGCAAAAGCGTCCTGTAGCGCTTCTTCGGCGAGATCAAAATCTTTCAGCAGGCGGATCAAGGTCGCGAGCACTCGGCGCGATTCGCTGCGGTAAAGCCCATTGATTAAAGCTTCGATACTGGCGGGCATAAATCCTTCGGTACTGATGTTTTAGTGACTGATTTTTTTACCGACTTTTTCTTGGTCGAGTGGAATTAGTCGCTGCTGGCGTCATCGACAAAGGCCGTGGCAATGGCGGCGAGAATCATAAAACCACCTGCGGTGACCAGCGCATAAATTGGTTGTCCGCCAAAAAGTTTGCTCACCACAATTGCCAGTATGCTCGATGCCAATATCTGGGGTATGACAATAAAAAAATTATAAATTCCCGCATAAACACCCATTTTCCCCGGTGGCAGGGCACTGGTGAGCATTGCCAATGGCAGCGCGAGGATTGACGCCCAGGCAAAGCCGACGCCGACCATCGCCAACAATAACCAGTGTGGGTCGCGGATAAATAAAAATGAGATCAGGCCGAGCGCACCCAGGCAAAGATTAATCATGTGGGTAATTTTACGATTGGTTTTGCGCACCAGCAGTGGAATAGCAATGGCGGCGAGCGCGGCAAAACCGTTGTAGGCTGCAAACAAAACGCCCACCCAGTCAGCACCTTCGTTGTAAGTGAGCGAGCTGGGATCGGTGCTGTGATAGTGATGTGAAGTTACTGCAGCGGTGGTGTAAATCCACATGGAAAATAATGCGAACCAGGAGAGGCATTGCACTATCGCTAACTGCCTCATAGTACGTGGCATCAGCACCATATCGCGCGTGATCTGGTAGAGCGCATTGTCAGTGCGACCGCTGGTCTGCAATGCGCCGGCGGCGAGTTGCAGCGAGCCAAATAATGCAACACCAATACTCAGTACATAAAGTTTGGGGTCGAGTGCGGCAATAAAAATTAATGCCGTAGTGGCTGTGCCTGCGCCTAATAAAATCGCACCCCAGCGGCCAAAGCCTGCGTACTGCTGCGTGCTGGAGGTAGCTTGCTGCGCATCGTGCCAGCGCTGGAATTGCGCCATTTGTGCAGGGCTGTATTCGCGGGTGCTGTAGGCCGACCAGAGCAGGCTAAGCAAGAGAATCGCCGCGCCTATATAAAACGCATAGGCCACTGATGGTGGCACCTGGCCATGGGGAGCGGTGTTGGCGATATTCAGCCAATTATTCAAAATCCACGGCAGCGCCGATGCAACCACCGCGCTCACTCCGATAAAA
>NZ_JBRFPI010000104.1:0-10517 GCF_053579595.1 Cellvibrio sp. | reverse complement strand
ATGGAAGTATGGAAGACACCACCGCCCCGATTCCCATAAAAAAACTTTGCATGGAGAACCCGGCGGAACGCTGCTCGTCCGGCAGCATATCGCTCACCAATGCAATGGATGGCCCCAGTGCGATGTTGAGCGAGGCATCCAACACCCAGAGCATGCCAGCTGCAATCCAAAGCTCTGGCGAATTGGGCATCACCACCAGTGCCAGGGTTGCTGCAATCGCACCGAATAAAATATAGGGGCGGCGACGGCCGCAGCGATGCCAGGTTTTATCGCTCATATAACCGATGATCGGTTGGATCAAGAGGCCGGTGATAGGGGCAGCAACCCAGAGGATGGGGATCTCTTCAATGGGGGCGCCGAGAATTTGGAAGATGCGGCTGACGTTGGCGTTTTGTAAGGCGAATCCGAATTGGATGCCAAAAAAGCCAAAACAGAGGTTCCATATTTGCCAGAACTGGAGTTGCGGCTTTTGTTTCATAATTATAGGGCCATCAAAGAGCGTTAGCGCGTTTGATTATAGCCCTAAGCGAAAGTGAAAGCCGAGGCTGAAGCGGATCAAAGTTGACGTTTAAATTAGTATCGGGATGCTTGCAGCAATCCCGATACCAGCCTCCGACACCAATCCAGATGCCAATAGTGTGTACTGCTAGTTCCCTGCCTGCGAGCTGAACCGCTTGGCGGTGCCGTCGTGCAGATCCCAGATTTTTTGATCGCTATAACTGCGCAGCAGTTTGATGTACTCGGCATGTGACCAAGCCAATGGCGTGGCCGAGTTGGTGCCCTTGCCCAAGGTGTAGTTGTAGGTCTGGTTGCCGCCGACGCCGTCCCACACCTGCTCGGGTAGCATCAGCCCCTCGTTGGCAAATAACTCCATGCCCTTGATGTAAGTGTTGCGCAGCTGCGCGATTTGCTCGTTGTTGCTATTCGCAATTGCGTTAGCCAATTCATAGTGGCCGCGCTCGCCGGTAAAAATGGGCCAAACACGGCCGCGGGTTTCGGCGCGCATTTCATGGGCGGTATAGGCGCTGCCCGTGTTGATGTCATCGCCGTAGCCATCTTTGCCGTAGCGGCGCCAGCCGGGGAACTTGCCACTAATGCCCGCATAATCAAATTCGTATTTCACTCTTACTGTGTTATCCAGTCTGGTGTTGTCTAACTCCGCGAGTGATTCAACAACCGATGAAGCTTGGGCCGGGCGCACACCGTAGCGCACTAATTCCAGAAAACCGGCATCGACAATTTCATCTTCCACTAAACCAGTTTGGCCATTGCGCTCCTCAAGTGCGCCCTTGTCATTGGGGTTGTTATTGGAGCTAATACGCAAAAAGTACTGGCCGTCGGCCGGTGCCTGATTGAACTGGCCAGTGCGGGTAAACATGGTGTTTTCCACTTGCGCGGAATACTTATCGGCGGCGGCTAAGTAGCGTGTTGCAGCGCTGTCATCACCGGCGTGGGTGGCGATATCGGCAGCGGCAACCAGTCCAGCAATAATCGCGGCGGTGGTTGAGGGTGAATAACCGCCCTGTTCCTCCCAGCGCTCTTGTTGGGTGATAGGTGGGCTGATGGTGTTTTTATTCCAGAGCAAATCCACTGTGCCGCCGTCCGCTAAAAAATCCGCCGCCGGTTTGAGCATGCGCTGATACCACTGGCTGATTTGGCTATCGTCCAATACCCCTTCGCGCCAGAGGCGGGCGCCGAGCATAATCGGCATGGCGGTTTGGTCGAGCTGCACACCCACCCATTCCAATTCGCCGTCCACATGGGTCTTTTGTAAAAACCAACCGGGTGTGCCTTTATAGCCAGCGGTGTTTGGGCCCGCCTGAATTTTTTGCAGATACTCAAACGCCACCAGCGGTGTTTGTTGGTCACCGAGTGCGAGCAGTGCCATGGCTACCTGATAAAAATCCCGTGGCCATACCGCTTTGTAACCCGTGGCCGGTTCGCTGGCAGGCACCTGATCACCCCAGGGTGTTGAGAGCGATGCAATCAAGGCGCCAGCGTGGGTTTTATCTTCCTGCGCTTTTAGCACCATGGCGCTGGCGTACAACAATTTGCCGCCATCAGTCGCCTGCTGCGCGAGTGCGTCCAGAGCGGGCAACTGCTGCAAATAATCCTGCCAGCCAATCTGTTCACCTTCGCCATTAAAGGCGGCCAATATTTTCTCATAACCCTGCGCGCGGCTCTGTTGATTGGCGGTGAGGCTCTCGGCCTTGGAGTGGCCAAACGCAAATACAAATTCCCAGTCGCCGGTTTGCTGTTTGTTCAAAGTGGGCAGCGCTAGGGTCATGGCGATATTGCCTGATGCAGTGCCCGTTGAATTGTATTCATGCACCAGCTTGCCCTGGGCGATTAAATCCTGCAGTCCGTCCGATACACCGGCAAATCCTGTGGCACTTTGCGCGACCGGTGCAGTAGTGGATACCGCCAAATGCGTTTCACCTTCAGCGGCAAACCAGACATTATTCTCTTGCCAAGCGCGGTCATTCACACCGGTATTGTTGAGGTGCGGGTTGATATAAAAATAGGGGGTGATGCCATCGACAAAGGCGCGGAACAGCACTTTCATCATCAGGCTATTGTTGTCGGGATTGGTGAAGAAATGTTTTTCAATTTCGTAGCGACCGTCTTTATCGCGGTTCACCACTTTGAACGCGAGCGACAGCGGGCGGCCCTGTGCATCCTTGTGTAAATAATCAATGCTGCTCAGCAGATCGCGTTTTTCTTCATGCAAAAAAGTGCTGCCATCGCTATTGGTTCCAGCGATAAAAAATTGCGCCTCCTGAATTTGCGCCTCATGAATCAAACCAAACATGGTTTCGGTTAATACCCCCTGTGCGAGCGAAAACCATACTTTGGATACAGTGCCGGTCGCTGCGTCATTGTGATAACTCTTGTGGTGATACTGCTCGTAGGAAGTACCTATGCCGGTTTTGCCCGAGTAGGACCAGTAGGGTGTTGCACCGGGCGCGCCGGGCGCGATGTTTACTGCCTGCGTATTAGTGGGCTGCGCTTCAGTGGTTTTTTTGTCGCAGCCAGCCAGAGTGATCAGGCTGGCGATAGCAATGCTGATGAGCGCGCTGTTTTTTTTAAAACGGTTTTTATTCTTTTGTATGGTCATGGCAATCCCGATTGTTAAGGGTTAACAGTGAGTGGATATCAGTTTTTGCCAATGTACGGCGTATCAAAAACACATTGCAAATCTGAAAACGTTTTCCAAAAAATTAAATTGTATTTAATAAATTTAATTCCCCATTTATAAAACTATTTTTTAACTGAAATCGATTTCTTTTTATTGATAACGTTTTCAGCAGTTTTGCCACTATAGACAGGTGCACTTGTTCATCTCTACCATAGATTTAATGCGCGCTGGTGCTGCAGCTTCACTGCAATACAACAACAATAATGGTCCGCGCTACTGAGTTTTAATGAGTCCCTCTCCTTGCTGGCAGTTAGTCGCAGTGTTAATCCACTGCTGCTGTGGTACTGCCTTTTTTCGACCACCTAGAATGTCTCTTTTTAACAAGAGCAAAATTTTAACAATAACGACGTTTTAACAATAACGATGAACGAGGATAATTTATGAAAAAACTATCGCTAAAAAATGCTGCAGTCATGGGGGGCAGTTTGCTGTTATTGCAGCTGATGTCTACCAGTGTGGTTGCGCAAAGTAGCTACCGTATTATTGATCGCTGGAAAAATACCTATATGTGCGATACCGGCGCCAACGTTGCTTATCAGTCAGCGGCAACCGGAACTCATTGCCAGTGGCAAATAATAGATGTCAGCGGTTACAAAACGTTTCGCAATCTTGCTACTAGCGACTACTTGCACATTGAAAACCTGACAGGTAGAGCACAAGCTGCTGGTGGTGACAGCAGTTGGTGGAGTGCCCAGTGGACGCTGGAAACCATAGACAGCAACTATTCATGGATTCGAAACCGCTGGCAGTCTGCGCAATATTTACATGTGGAAAACCAGACGGGATTTGTGCAATCCGGCAGTATCGATAAAAATTGGTGGAGTACCCAGTGGCGTTTTGAACTGGTAAATGGCACCACGTCTTCAAGCTCGGTTGCGTCCAGTGCCCCGGCTTCCAGTAAGCCCGCATCCAGTGTTGCTCCTTCAAGTGTTCCAGCGTCGAGCAGGCCAGTATCCAGCGTTGCACCTTCAAGTGTTCCCGCATCAAGCACGCCAACGTCAAGTTCATCTTCAAGCGCGAGTGCAACCATTAGTTATCAAGCGGAAGATAATTTTTATTCCGGCGGTGTGACTAATGCAGGCACTTATTTGCAAAATTTTGTTACCCAGGGTGCACGTACAATTGTGGCAGTGAATACCAATAGCGCGGGCAATTACTCTGTGAGTTTGCGCTACGCGAATGGCACTGGTTCGGATAAAACCTTGAGTGTTTATGTGAATGGTTTAAAAACCTTAACCACTACACTCGCCGCCACTGGCGGCAATACTACTTGGGCGAATAAAGCCGAAACGCTCGCACTGCGCGCCGGGTTCAACAGCATCAGTTATCAATATGATGCGGGTAATACCGGCGGCGTTAATATAGATTCTGTAGCCGTTGCCGGTGGTGTTGCTATGGTAGCGCGCGGCGCAACTCTGGCGTATCAAACCTACGAAGCGGAAGCGGTCACTACGAACGGACAAGTATCAGCCTACGGTACGACATTCCCGAGCGTTGAATCGGAATCGTCCGGCAGAAAATTTGTTGCGCTGAATTCGACTGGCCAGTATGTCCAGTGGACCGCCAGCAAAGCAGCTAATAGTTTGGTGGTGCGCTACAACATGCCGGAAGCTGCTAATGGTGGCGGTACTAACAATACCCTCAGCTTGTATGTGAACGGCACTAAAGTGCGAACACTGAATTTATCTTCGCATTTTGCCTGGACCTACGGTGGCTATCCGTTTAATAACGATAATCCATCGGGCGGTGGCGGCCATCACTTTTACGATGACTCACAATTTACCGGTTTGAATATTCCCGCCGGTGCGATTGTAAAATTACAGCGCGATGCAACTGACACAGCGGCATTTTATAAAATCGATTTTGTTGAGCTGGAACAAATTGCCGCAGCCTACACCATGCCTGCCAATTTTGTGTCTATCACCAGCCAAGGTGCAGTTGCTAACGACGCTGGCGATGATACGCAAGCGATTATTAATACCATCAACTACGCCAAACAAACCGGCATGGGTGTGTGGATTCCAGCGGGCACTTTTAATATTAATGCGCGCATTAATGATGTAAATAACGTGCAGATTCGCGGCGCTGGTATGTGGCACACACGCCTGCAAGGCAGCAATGGCCAAGGTGGTTTTTATGCAAATGGTAGCAAGGTCACTATTACCGATATGACCATCGCCAGC
Source organism: Cellvibrio sp. (assembly GCF_053579595.1). Classification (NCBI taxonomy): domain Bacteria; kingdom Pseudomonadati; phylum Pseudomonadota; class Gammaproteobacteria; order Cellvibrionales; family Cellvibrionaceae; genus Cellvibrio; species Cellvibrio sp. The sequence goes on along the minus strand of NZ_JBRFPI010000104.1, from coordinate 5,135 downwards.
GATTCCTACTATCGCGATAACGGTGGCCACACCGCTGCAATTGAAGGCAATTTTGGCACTGGTTCATTGGTGCAGGATATTTGGGTAGAGCACATGAAAGTCGGTGTGTGGTTATCGCCCGGTACCGATGGTTTGTTAATTACCAATGGCCGCATTCGCAATACCTGGGCCGACGGCGTTAACTTCCATGCAGGTGTTAGAAATTCCACCATCAGTCACTTTAATGTGCGCAACAATGGCGACGACAGTTTTGCTATGTGGTCACAACCGGGCAGCATTAATGTGAATAACAGCTTCCGTTTTAACACGGCGCAAATGTCAATACTGGCCAACACCTACGCGATTTACGGCGGGCAGGATAATAAAGTATTGGATTCAATCGGTGCGGATACCGTGCGTGCATCAGCTGGTATTGCGATTAGCACGCGCGGCGATTTTCCCGGTGGCACAGCACCTTTTACTGGCACTACCGAAGTAAAACGCAATACTTTAAATCGCACTGGCGGTTGGGAGCCAAATTGGAATACCAGTTTTGGTGGTCTATGGATTTATGCTGACGGCCAAAGTATTAATGCCCCGATTGTGATTGATAATCTCGCCATTAATAACAGCCTCTACGAAGCCATGTTATTCAGCTACGGCCAACAGCTCACTAACCTGAGTGTCAATAATGTACAAATCAACGGTGCTGGTACCTACGGTTTGAATTTTAATGGCATGACTGGCTCGGGCACTTTCAGCAACGTCACCGTAACTGGCACGGGTTCCGCTGCACTGCAAAACCCCAACAATCAATTCACTATTGTGCGCGGGAGTGGTAATTCGGGTTGGTAAGAGAGGGTTAATAATTTTTCATCGACATACCCGCGCACGCGGGTATCCAGATGCTGTGTTCATAATGCCCTTATTAAAAAGCGCCCGGCTCATGTGAGCGGGCGCTTTTTTAATTGCATGTACCTTGGGTAAAGCGGTGGCTAGTAAAATCCGTAGCTGTATTGCAACTATGGATTTTTATCATGGCCTCTTGTTATGCCGCGCCATTTTCCACTGAAACCAATAAAAATTTCGAACTGGAACCGGCGAGCCTCGATTTTTTGTATGGCGCATATTCCTCGGAATTATAAAACGCTAGAGCAATTTCTCTTGATGGAAACTCCACAATCACAGAAAACTGCGGTTTTTCAATGCCCTCAATCAAGTCAACATTGCTAGTTCGAGTAATATATTTCCCGCCGATCCTTGCAAGCATTGGCGTAACATTTTCGGTGTACTCTTCAATCCAGGATGGATCTATTATATTGGTTTCAATTACTGCCAGTGTTTTCAATTTCAAACTCCGTCGTGGATATTGATTTTATCAGCATGGCTACTACTGCATGTTATGGTGTGCGCTGGTGATTGATAGCTTGTAGGAATGATAATCTCCCAGCTGAAACTTGGAGCAGTTGCCACATGATAACTTGAAGTTGATTGAGCTTCCCGGGCTGGAATTGTCAGAAATATAATCACTGCACTCATCAATAAATTCGCCATTTTTATCAAAAAGTTCGGCTTTTATATTGATTGATGACCAGCTGGATTCACCTTCGTTTTTAAGTATTCCTAAGAGAGTAAATTCATTTTTACTTATCCGCTCCTTGGTTATTTCTGTAACTAATTTTGCACTTTCATCATATTTTTTAAACATGTATTCATTTTCATTTTCAGTTTCGATTTCTTCTGTCTCGATCTCTTCTGACTGATTCATTTCACTTTCACTGCCTATTATGCTGTTTGATAGTTTTGAAAGGGAAAGTGAAACCACTATAACGATGGCAACTGAAAACCCGGCACCGTAAAGAAAGCCTGTTCCTAGCTTAATCAGCATGTTTTTAATAAAACTCATTTTTTCTCCGTATGTGTTGTATAAATAGACGATAAGCGGCTGACTATAAAGGCTTTTTTATAAGTGTGGAAGTGGATTTTGTGTGGCTTTAGGCAGGTGGCTTACACATAGGGTGAAGGCCACTTTGGGGTTAGCGGTGGGGCGGGGTTGTAGCAGCGCAATGTTTTGCAATATAGCTCTGATGTGTGGGCAATAGTCTGGCGGCTTTAGTCACGATGGTTTTGATGTCGGTGAGATAGTCCGATAATTGATCTGCGGTTAAAGCATCGGCCAACGGATGATAGGCGTTGGGTGTAACACCTTGGCCGATCAGCACTTGCAGCCAGCCCGTTTCAGTAAACAATTCGTTGTTGTCGCGGAATAAGCGGCCGTTGTGTTTAAACAAATTTAGTTTTCGGGTGAGATTGTCCGGTACTTCCATAGTGCGGCAATAATTCCAAAAGGCGGAATCACTGCGTTGGGTGGCGTGGTAATGCAAAATAATAAAATCGCGGATCTGTTGGTACTCGTTGCCGAGTTGCCGATTAAATTCATCGGTGTCAGCTTGCACAAAATTATTGCGCGGAAATAAATCGATCAGTTTCCCCAGTGCTGATTGCACTAGATGAATACTGGTGGATTCCAGTGGCTCCATAAAACCGGCGGCCAAACCCAGTGCGACACAATTTTTATTCCAGAACTTTTTGCGCATACCAGTGGTGAAATGTAATTTGCGTGGCTCGGCGAGTAGTTCACCATCAAGGTTGTTTATTAGGATGTGAGTGGCCTCATCTGCGCTCATGAACTTACTGCTAAATACGTGGCCATTACCAGTGCGGTGCTGCAGGGGAATGCGCCACTGCCAACCCGCCGTGTGAGCGGTAGCTTTTGTGTAGGGCAAGAGCGGCTCGGTGGCGGCGCAGGGTGCGGCAATGGCACTGTCACAGGGCAGCCAGTGGCTCCAATCTTCGTAACCGGTTTTTAATGCCCCTTCAATTAACAGGCCGCGAAAGCCGGAGCAATCAATAAATAAATCGCCGTCAATAGTCGCGCCATTTTCCAGTGTGACTGATTCAATAAAGCCATCGTCGCGGCGCCGTGTGACCTGGGTGATTTTCCCCTCAGTGCGCACCACTGCATACTGTTCGCAGTAACGACGCAGATATTGTGCAAAGAGTGATGCATCAAAATGATAGGCGTAATTAATACCGGGTAGGCGAGTGTTGCTCACGCGTTCCATTTTTTCAAAACGATTTTGCTGTGCTGCAGTGGCATTGAGTGAATAATCCCAAAGGGAAGAATCGCCGCCCTCCGCTTGGCTTCTGAGCCAGTAGTGATAAAAGTCGAGCATGCCTAAATCTATACCTATGCCGCTAAAGGCGTGCAGATAGGAAGAGTCAATTGTGCCCCAATGATTAAATTGAATGCCGAGTTTTATCGTGCCTTGGGTATTGCGTAAAAAATCATTTTCATCCAGCCCGAGCAGGCCATTAAATAATTGAATTTGCGGAATGGTGGCTTCACCCACGCCCACAGTACCTATGTCATCTGACTCGATTAACTGAATGCTGATGGAGTTGTCCAGCGTGCGCGCAAAAGTGGCGGCGGCCATCCAGCCGGCAGTGCCACCACCGACAATGACAATTTTTTTAATGGTAGATGCAATCGGTGTTGTGCTGTGCATAATCAAATCCAACATAAATGAGTCGATTTTATGAAAACAAAAAACCCTGAAGACAAAAATCTTCAGGGTTTTTCAGAATCAGCTAACGATTAAAATTTGTAGCCGATATTCAGCGCGTAACTTGGGCCATAAGATTGATAGTCGATGGTACGCAATGCATCGCCATCAATGGTGCTTACAATCGGCTCATCATTCAGGTTGTAGCCTTGCACAGAAATATCTACGCCGTCTAATGCGCCGCCTTCAAAGGTGTAACCTATTTGCGCGTCTACCAGTGTAGTTTCGCTCACTATGCGTTGCTCTGCGGCGCCGATGTTGCTAGTAAAGTCACCCAGAAACGAGCTGCGATAGTTTTGGCTAATCCGCGCCGAGAAACCATTTTTTTCGTAGTAGAACTGAATGCCGCGCACTTGTTTCGATAAGCCTGGTAGGCGATTGCTTGCGGTATTTTGCGGTTGAATATTACTGTCAGTAAATGACTGAGTCAGCACCGCACCAAAACCTTCGAGGTAATCGCTTAGCAGTTCACCCGAGAGCGATAGCGTGAGCTCCAATCCTTTGGCATTGCCGCCATCACCATTGGTAGGAACGTTATTGACACCTTCATACATTTTGGGAGTTTGTCCCGCTGGTGCAGGAAAACCCGTGAAATCCATGATTGTCGCATCGTTAAATACATAGGACTGCAAGTCTTTGTAGAAACCGGCAACAGACCAATAACCTAAGCTATCTTCAAAGTAGTGCTCGTAAGATACGTCGTAACCATCAGCAATCCAGGGACGCAATTGCGGGTTGCCGCCATTTGCACTCCAAGGTGAGGTCTCTATATCGGTGCCGGGTATTGCGTTTGCAATTGGGCTAAAATTAAATTGTGATGATGCGGACATAGCGCCCATATTGGGGCGGCTTAATGAGCGCGCTGCAGCTAGTTTCACAGAATCTTGATCAGAAACCTGAAAGGTCAAATTCATGGTTGGCAACACTTCTGTATAGCTGTCGCCGCCAGTTTGTGAAACTACCACCAGAGTATTTTGTTGGCCGCTGGCAGAGTTGCCCGCTGACATTTGATCTGTGCTGACAACTTGTGTGCCGATATTTCCCCGAACAGGAATATCAGCCCAGGTGGTGTCTATGCTGGCTTTAACAAAGAAGGTGGTAATTTCTTCCTCAATAGAGGTGATGCTGGTCAATACATCGGCACGTGTTGCCTGAACAATCTCGTATAGACCTTCGCGTTTGGGCGCGCGTGGATCGTAACTAATAATTGAACCCAGACCAATAAAGCTCAAATCGGTTAAACCGGTTTTGCTCGGCAGCGATGAAAAAATAGGTTCGCCGTTTGCATCCAAATGTGGGCCGAAGTAATACTGTTCTCTGCCATCAATTGTTTTATCGCGCGTATCGTAAGCAACGCCCACTTGAATTTTGTTAAAAATTCCAAAATCCAGATCGCGGCTCGCGCTTAATTTAAGTTGATTAAGTTCTTCATCCAGAAGCGGCATGCTGTCATAGCCAATTTGGCGTTTAACAAAATCGGCGCCCCAGCCCTGCAGGCGCTCCGCCAGCTTTTCGGCCGATGTCGAGGCA
>NZ_JBRFPI010000103.1:7998-12218 GCF_053579595.1 Cellvibrio sp. | reverse complement strand
TTGCTGAATGCAATTAACCATGAAAATACGGTGTTGCTTTATCCTGTAGACGATGCCGATGCTGCGCCGATTGAATCCTTTGAAAATATCATTTTGCTGGATGCCACATGGCAAGAAGCACGCAAAATGTTTAACAAAAGTCCTTATTTAAAAAACTTACCCAGAGCACATATTAATCCCCGGCAAATTTCCCAGTATCAACTTAGGCGCAATCAGCCGGAGGGAGGTTTGTGTACGGCTGAGTGTGTGGTGGAAATACTCATTACAAAAAATCACATTGATATTGCTGAGCGTTTGGATGCTGCGTTTATGCTTTTTAATTCGTAAATATTAAATAACCTATCTTTGTTCAGCCTCATCCCAATTGAATTTGAAATCCTCGCCGCGCGAATACTGACTTTGCGCTACCCAGTTATCACCCCGATAGCGGATGGTGAGGTTGCTGCCGTTGTTGATCCAGAAAGTATCGCGGTTGAATTGAGCCATGGGTTGGTATTCGGGTAGGGCGGCGGCGAGGGGGTAGGGGATGCCGGTACTGAGTTGGGATTTTTGCGTCGCCTCTAAAATAAATTCCTGATTATCCTTAATTAATACCACCCAAGCGTGGCCGGTATTTTGGTATCTACCCAGCGCCACTCGCGCGTCATAACCCATATCGATCAGCCAGTCGGCCAAGACAATGGCGTGGTCTTCGCAGTCGCCATTGGCAAAATAAAATGCCTGGCGGCTGGTTTGCCAGAGTTCTTCCCTGCCGTAGTTGATGCTGTCGAGCATGTAGCTTTTGCGCTTGGCGATCACGTAGAGCGGCATCCACACATTATCGACTACAAAGGGGCTAAAGCCTTCGAGGAACGCATTGACGATATGTCCACGTTCATCGAGCCCCGGTGCTATGGCGGTAGCGTTTTCAATATTGTTGAGACGGAAAAAATACATACCACTGAGTGGTCCGGGATTGTATTTCTGGATAAGGCTGCTGAGTTCTTCGCTGGTGTAATTGCCAAGGGTGCCAGTGATGCTAACGGAGCCGGATGCAGGACCGGCATGTTCCAAACCGCCGGGCATAGCGGCACTTGCACTCTGGCTTTGTGCAAGCAGGGCGCTGATGACGGGATCTTCGCCATCGCGCAGGTCTCGCAGCCAAATAACAATTGCGATCCACACCAGAATGGTAAAAAACGAATTGAATGAAAAAGTCTTGTTGCGTTTGCGGCTCATGCAGCAGCAACCTTAACCTTTAAAACCAAAGGTCACTATAAGGGCGACAAACACAAGGATCGAAGAGGCAAAAATCGCCACAGCAACATTCCCTTTTTGAAGCTCTTCTTCGATGCTCATATTTTTTAGCAATTTTTCATCGATGATCAGTAGCGCTTTAACACCGATAAACAGGGCAAGCAGGGTGTAAGCCAGGTTGATCGATAAATTGACGGTAGTTGCGATAATAAAATCCCATTGCATTGTGTTGTGACCTTAGTAGTTTCCAATGTGTTCGTCGGCATTCGTATCGCTCAACTGATAAGAGCCATTCTGATATTTATAAATAGTTTCTTCTTTTGAAAATACAGTCGATTTACATGAGTCGTTAGTTATGTAATGACCTGATGTGATCTTGATATCCCAATCCTCACCAACTTGTAGAAATTCCAAATTAGAGTAGGGCTTTTTGGGGTACTCGCAATCGAATTTGAGGGTATAAAAATGGCCATAATCTAAAACGTCATCAACCGTTGCGGCATTAATTTTATAAACCCTGTGATTCATTGTGTGTTCGCCCTGCCTGCCATATAAATAGGATAGGACAATCCCCACGGAATTATCCGCAATTTGCTGCATGTGAATTTGAGGATTAGCGAAGGCGTGTACGGAATAAGGCTTTGAGGTGCCAACCAATTCCCAAGTTTTGTTTTTCATTTCAAACACTGAAATAATGATAGTTCTCTCGCATGCGCCACAAATAAATTCATCCCCGGGTTGCGCTGTAATTGTTGTTGCCACATAAAGTAATTGTCTGTTTAAAAACTCTATATAACGAGTTAATGACACGCTTGCATACTTATTCTCACCGTATCGAACAGAGTATAACTTGTGTTTTTCGCCTACGGGTCCATAGATCTTCTGTAGTATTTCAACTTCGGAAAGCATATTTTTCTCTTTCTTATATTGTGCTGAATAAAGCTGTTGTCTGCATGGGCCGCGTTCAGAGGCACAGCTTAATGTTCCTACAGTAACGGTTGAATCGTTGCAGGTAACTCCTTCGATAGTGTCATAGCTTTCCATTACGCCAATTTTTTCAAAATCGACAAAATACTTTCTGATATCCCTTTCTTTTTCATCTATTTTTGCGAAAACGCGTACCTGCCCGCACTGGCGTTTCAACTCAACCAGCAAAGCCTTGCCATTATTTAATGCCGCATTTTTTGATGCATCTTTATCGCGTGTTAGGATTTTTTGAATATCGGATAGTGTCCAGGATAACGGAGTATTAGGTTGTTTCTGGAAGGGGACAATGTTGTATTGCTCATGTTCAAATTTTACCAGTCTCAAGTTTTTGTTTTTATCCGAAACATGGTTCACATATACAGAATCATCTGTATAGGTAAAAAAATGGCTATCTGTTGGCTTGTCTAGTGTTACAACACGATGTCGCACTCCGGAAATATCCTTAAAGGTAGATATTTCAGAAAGTGAAGTTTGTTGTTGCTCGATCAGCGAATCATTCGCAAATGCGTTGCTATGAAAAGAGAATGTAAACAAAATAAAAACGATAAAATTCAAGTGCATAAAAAATTTCAATTTAAAATAGTCCTTGAAAGGTCGCAAATCAGTCGTCCCGCGTGAGCACTTCCAACAACTCAATCTCAAACACCAAATTCGAGTTCGGTTTTATCAGCGCGCCGATTTGACGTTCGCCATAGGCTAGGTGTGCGGGAACTTGCAGTTTGCGTTTGCCGCCGACTTGCATGCCGATCAGGCCTTGATCCCAACCTTTTATGACGCGGCCGGTGCCGATAACGCATTGGAAAGGTTTGTTTTTGCGGTGGGAGGAATCGAATTCGGTGCCGTCTTCGAGCCAGCCGGTGTAGTGGGTGGTGATGAGGGCGCCTTTGACGACGGTTTTGCCGTCGCCAATTTGTAGGTCTTCAATGATGAGTTCGTTCATAGCTGAAGGGATTGCGCGGACAATTAATTATCGACGTGCAGATAATCCAGAAACGCGCGCTCCATTGCTTCTACGTGGGGGATGACCGCTTCTTCGCCCGCCCATGAGACGTGCATAAGTTCGAAGGGTTTGTTGTCGGCGTCTTCACGTTCGGTGATTTCTTCTTCGGTGACGCGCGCCAAACGCGGCAGGCCTTGGGTGAGAATCGCGATAAAGGGGAGTGATTCGTTAACGCCGGTGGTGTTGAGTACGGCAAAACGCGAGCGGGAGGCGACGCCGGGTTTGTCTTCGCCGTTCATCACTTCAAATGAAAGCAGCGGAATAGTTTGTTCGCGCCAGCTGCAGTTGCCGAGATACCAGGCCGGTGCATCTTCTACGGGAATCACTTGCGAGACGGGCACAATTTCAGCCACGGTCACGTTGGGTGCGAGCAGCAAACGCCCCTGAATCGGAATGAGCAGGCTGGCGACTTCTTGTACTTTTTTCTCGATGCGCTGGGGTGCTCTCATGAAAATCTGATCCTGTCTGTTCTCGTTGTACTTATAAGGGCGTATTTATAAAGGTGTACTTATAAAAGTGGTACTGATCGAATTAGTCGTTAACGTCTTAATTGTGCCAGCGAGCGCGCCAGATATTCGGGCGTGCCGTTGAGGCTGACGCAACCGGTGGCGAGTGCGGAGACGGGCATGGAATCGCTGGTGCAATCATCGGGTGTTTGTGCCCATGCCTTGCCGCCCACTTGTTTGATGAGTCGGCAACTTGCCGCGCCATCATCACCCATGCCGGTAAAAATAATCAAGCCGCAGCGCTCGCGGTAAATACGCGCGGCATTGGCGGCAATCTGGTCAATCGAAGGCGCGTAACTGCCTTTCCACGCCTGGCCGTAATTCACGACTAATGTACCGTTTTCCAGAATCTCGACCGGATCGCGCGCGGTTACCAGCGTCAGGCTGTTGGCCTCTAACACTATGCCCTGGGTGGCGACCATGGCCGGATAACTGCCGGCGTTGCTCATCATGCGGTTGAGCGTTGCTGCCTGATTGGCATCTATGTGTTG
>NZ_JBRFPI010000103.1:0-7898 GCF_053579595.1 Cellvibrio sp. | reverse complement strand
CGGCGTTGCTCATCATGCGGTTGAGCGTTGCTGCCTGATTGGCATCTATGTGTTGTACATACAAAAACGCGATACCCAGATTGGCGGGCAACTGCGCTAGAAACCGCTTTACCGCCGCTGGGCCACCAGTGGAGGCGGCCAATACCCAAAGCTCACTGGCGGGATTGGCCTGTTGCAAGTTGATATCGCCACGCAAGCGCTGCAAACGTAAACCGGTGCGCCGCAGCCAGGCGCTATGGTCTTCACTGCCGGGAGCAAATTCGCTGCTATCGCTGAGGATAATCGGCACCCGGCTTTGCGCGAATAACTGTTCCAACAAATGTTGCTCGTCGCAGTAATCTTCTGCGACATCGACTACCCATGCATCCAGCGGTTGATCCAGTAACTGTTGATTGGCTGCCTCGCGCGCCGACAGCAGCATGTGGCAGCCGACTTTATGACCCGACTGTGCAATCAGTTGGGTCAGCGCCTGCTGCTTGTGGGCACTATCGACCAGTATTCCCAGTTGCAGCATGGTGCCGCCTTACTTCACGGTTTTGCCGAGCAATTCATTGATGTTGCCGAGCAGCAGATCTTCCTGATAGGGCTTGCCCATGTACTTGTTCACGCCGAGGCTAAACGCGCGCTCGCGGTGTTTTTCGCCGGTACGCGAGGTGATCATGATGATCGGCAGATCTTTCAGGCGCGAGCTGGTGCGGATATTTTTGGCCACTTCGAAGCCGTCCATACGTGGCATTTCGATATCCAACAGCATCACGTCAGGCATATGGTCTTGCAGCAATTGCAGGGCTTCAACACCGTCTTTCGCCGCGATCACACGGAAGCCTTCGCGCTCCAGGAAGCGGCCGGTTACCTTGCGTACGGTTACTGAGTCATCCACTACCATAACGGTCTTCTCAGACAAATCTTCTTCCGGCGCAGCGCCGATTTTGAGCGGTTCGAGCAAGATGGCGTTTTGCAGGCCGAGCGCCAGCTGTTCGCGGATCATGGCGTGCAGATCCAGAATCACCACCACATTACCATCGCCCATTACCGTAGCGCCGGATACTCCGCGCACCGCACTGAACTGGGCGCCGAGGGTTTTCACCACGATCTCGCGCGAGCCGAGCAGGCGATCCACTTGCAGCGCTACTGTGTGTTCGGTACTGCGCACCAGTACCACTGGCAGCGGCAGGGTTTGTCCATCGAGCTTCGGTTGGGCGCTGGAGTCGAGCAGGTTGCCGAGGTAACGCACCAGATAGTTTTCACCGGCGTAATCAAAACGGGCGGTGTCATCTTGATAATAGTGCTCCAGCTCAAACGGGCTGACGCGCACAATACCTTCAATCGAGTTGAGCGGAATGGCGTAGAGGTCATCGCCAATCTGCACCATGAGTGCGCGGTTTACCGATACGGTAAACGGCAGGCGGATGGTGAATTCAGTGCCCGAGCCCCAGTTGGAATCGATAAACATGGCGCCGCCGAGCTGTTTGATCTCGGAGTGCACCACGTCCATGCCCACACCGCGGCCGGAAATCTGGGTGACTTTTTCGGCGGTACTGAAACCGGCGTGCAGGATGAACTGGATAATATCCTGGTCGGCGAGCTGGGCATCAGCTGACATCAGGCCACGTTCAATCGCTTTTTCGCGCACACGTTTCAGGTTGATACCGCGACCATCGTCGATGAGGCGCAGGATTACATCGCCACCTTCACGGCCAAGGGTCAACAGGATGCGACCATTCGGGTTTTTACCCGCAGCGATACGTTCATCCGGCGTTTCGATACCGTGGTCAACCGCGTTACGCAGCATGTGTTCGAGCGGCGCCACCATACGTTCCAATACGGTACGGTCCAGTTCGCCTTCGACGTTATCCAATTCGAAATCGACTTCTTTGCCCAGCTCGGTCGCCGCTTGGCGGACGATACGACGTAAGCGCGGCACCAGGCGCGAGAAGGGCACCATGCGCGAGCGCATCAGGCCTTCTTGCAAGTCGGTGTTAATGCGCGACTGTTGCAGAAGCAGGGTTTCGGTATCGCGGGTTTTATCCGCGAGGGTGTATTTCAAGTCCATCAAGTCAGATGCGGATTCGATTAGCGAGCGCGACAGCTGCTGTAACTGCGAGTAGCGGTCCATCTCTAGCGGGTCGAATTCTTCGTGCTGGGCCATTTGCTCCTGGCGGAACAAGACTTGTGCTTCGGTTTCGATATCGAGGCGGCGCAGCTGTTCTTGCAGACGTTGGATGGTGGAGTCCATCTCCTCGATTGATCCGCTCAAGTCACTGACTTGCTGCTCCATACGGCCACGGCTGATGGAGGTTTCACCGGCGAGGTTAACCAGCTCTTCAAGCAATTCGGCGGAGACTTTGACCACTTCTTGCGGGCCGGTACGGCGCGCCGCCAAATGCTGTACTTGCGCGGGGCCGGTATTGCCGGAGCGCAGACCGCCGCCGTATTCAGTGCCGGGAATAGCGCCGGGAACCGGAGCTACAGGTTTAGCTTTAGGTGCAAAGGTCAGTACATTCGGCTTCTGGCTGGGGCTGCCGTCGTTCTCATAACCGGTGCGCTCATAGCTGTTGTCAGCAAGATCGCGGGTGTTATCGACGACAATAGTGGGTTTGTTGTAAGACGGTTGTTCGTCTTGCAACATGGGTACATCTTCCGCGTATTGGATGTCCTCAACCGCTTCGTCAACACTGACGTAGTTATCGGCCGGGGCATAATTGTCTAATACAGGAACGTAGCTATCTAATACCGGCGGCTCAGGTTCATCAATTTGGGTATCAACCATAGCACCGTTCATGCGCGCTTGTGCCTTGGCAACACCAGCGTGCATACGGTCCTGATAGCCATGCAGGCGGTTGAAGAAGGATTGGTCCAGCTCTACATCATCGCCCATCTCAATCAGGATGGTTTCAAAGTCGTGCGACAAGTCGCCCAAATCAGTCAGGCCAGCGAGTCGTGCACCGCCTTTAAAGGTGTGCAGTGAACGCTTCAGCTCTTCAACGCAGCTACTATTGTTCCAGTCGTCCTGCCACTCATTCAGCGACGTATCGATTTCTTCCAGCAGCTCACCTGCTTCTTCGATAAAGATCTCGACGATTTCCGGATCAAAATCTTCAGCTGCCGCCAGTTCTGGTTCGGCCAGCGCTGGTTGGGGTGCCACAAATTGAACGTCAGCGACGGGTTCTGCTGCATCTTCTATAGGTGCTTCAACGACCAGATCTTCTGCTTCTGCATAAATTTCGTCGGAGAGCTCGCTGCCTTCCGCTTCCTGATATTCGTGTAGTTCAACAGCCTCATCATAGACAGGATCTTCTTCAACCAGACTGATTTCCGGCAGCAGGGTGTAGGCGGTATTGTCTGCGTCTTCATCGACCAGTTCGATGTTGTCAGCATCAGAGTCATAGCCAGCATGGGCTACAAACTCATAGGCACTTGGCTCGCTACTCGCAGGTTCGTCGAATTCGATGACTTCATCCAATTCGGCGAGCGGAATCTCTTCCTCAACTGAGGCGGCCTCTTCAACTGGCGCAACTTCTTCCTCGAACAGGGGTATATCTTCCTCAACCAACGGAATTTCATCGTTGATCAGGGTGCTGAGAGTGACCGCTTCAGTGCTGAGCAACTCATCCAGCGCATCGTTGACGGCATCCGGAATCCTGTGCAGGTTTTGTCCGGCTGCTATGGCATCCACCATATCCAACAGGGCGATGTGGGCGGCATTGAGGGTAGTGCAAACCGAAGGTGAGCAGGCCAATTGCTCGGCGATCACAGTCTCATAGACGCTGTGGATTTTTTCGCTGAGCTCGGCCATGGCCGGCAGATAGGCGTGGGCTGCGGCTTTGGTGAGTTTGCCCAACTCGTCCATTACCGGGATCAATTGGATGGCATCGGATGGATCGGCGGCCCACTGGGCGATAATCTTGTCCGCGTCCAGCAGCAGGTTCATTTCCTCGGCCATAAAAATGGCGAGCAATTCCGGGTCTACCGGACGCTTGCCGCTCTCATCCAGCTCTTGCAGGCTGACGAGCGGGGCGACGTGGATCTCGCGCAGCTCATTTACACGCGCTACAAATTGCTGCAACCGGGGAATATCGACCACTTCACCTGCTTCGATTTGATGCAGAGCAATCTGCGTGTAACTGACGGCATCGCGCAACAGTTGGAGGATATCGTCGTTGATATTCACGTGATATGAGCGCAGCTCTTTGACAAATCGCTCCAGCGGCGTCGCCAATTCCGCCACTTGTGTAACCTCGGCCATGTGCGCGCTGCCTTTTAGCGTATGCAATGCGCGCTGCATGCCTTCACTGGGCGGCTCGTAAATGGGCGCTTCGGCTTCCATGCGCGCGATATATTCCTCAACCACTTGCAGATGGGTAAGCGCTTCGGCGCCAAAAATTTCCCACAACTGGGCGTCAGGATCGTCGATGTCAATATCGTCGTTGGTCGCAGCCCTGTAATTGAAACTAACGGCTTGATGTTCGCTGTAGGCTTGTGCCAGTTGGGCGACGTCATCTTGATCGACGATTTCAACCTGGTCTTCCAGGGTCATCAAGGGTGGCGTTGGTTCTTCTTCACTATCGAGATCGAGAACCTCGTCTTCAACTTCCAACTCAACAACGGGTAAGTCAGCTATTTCCAGCGTTAATTCTTCATCAGCGCTGTCGTTATGCTCATCATCTTCAATAGTGAAGTTCAGCTCTTCAGACAGCTCCGTGATGGCTTGGTTATAAGCCTCTGAGTCGTCAAGTTGCGGTTCTTCCAGTTGTACTTCAATGTCTGGCTCTTGAATTTGTTGTTCTTCTGGCTCTGCGTCAAGGTCGAGGATTTGTTCATTTTCCTCATCATCTCCCGGCAGTGTATAGGCGTCACTGCTATCAACAGCTTCAGACATGGATACCGGAGCAGGGCTATCGCCCAGTTCGGCGAGCAGTTCGTCCGGGGTGATACCTTGGGAGAGAGAGACAGCCTGTTGGCGATAGGTTTCGGCCAGCTGCGCATGGGGATTGGGCTGATTGTCGCGGAAGGCAGCAATCATGTCCGGCAGCAATTGGCGTACTTTTTCAATGATATGGATGTGTACAGCGCCAGCGACTATGGTGCGGTCGATCACGCGATTGAGCATGTTTTCGATCGACCAGGCCAGCTCGCCGATCTCATTGGCGCCGACCATGCGGCCGCTGCCTTTCAAAGTATGGAACGCGCGGCGGAATTCGGTCAGCGCTTCCTTGTTTTCAAAATTCTGCGCCCACTGCGGGAAGTATTCGCCGATGGTCTCGGTAACTTCGGTGGCCTCTTCGATAAAAATCTCGATGATTTCGTCGTCGATGTCTTCATCGTCGCGCTGAATTACCGGAGCATTGCTGGTGGCGACGAGATTGCTTTCCGGTTCATTGACTGCTTCTGCTGTGTCTTCTTCATCGCTTTCATCAAGCTCGGCAATAGCTTCTGCGATGGTGATTTCTTCCACCTCAGCCGCAGGAAGTTCAGCCTCAGTTTCGCTAATTACAGTGTCAGTGTTTGGCACTGATGCCGGTTCGGCTGCTGGTGTTTGGACCTCAGCGTAGAGTGCCGATAGATGGGCAAATTCGTCGGTAATCTGGGTTTCTGGTTCAATCACTTCCTGATAAGCGGCGGCCAATTGTTCGGCAGCACCATTCTCTTCAGTGATTTCCGGCTCGGTCAGATTAGCATCGGCATAGTTGTCGGCCTGGACAGGCGCAGCGTCGCTGGCAGACTTGCTGATTTTGGCTACAGCGTAACCAAGGCTGGCAACACTTTCCTCGGCCACGCTCAGTAGCAGGTCGTTTTCTTCTTTGCGGCCGCCGCTACTCAGGCGCTCCAGATAGTACTCAACACTGGTGATGGCATCGGCCAGCGTATCCAATGTGGTCCATTGCGGGGTGGAATCCTGTTGCAGCAGTTGTTCTTCGATAAAACGGGCGCAGGCGCCGAGAATCCGCGCCGGGCGCGGAAGTGGCATTATTTCCAAACCGCCGCGGATTTCACGCAGGGTTGTAGGCACACTTTGCAGATGTTGGCGGTTCCACTGGGAAGCGATGTATTCAATGATTGCGTCTTTGGCGTGTTCAAGGCCGTTGCGCGATTCCCGTAGCACCGACTCTTTGGCGCGCGTGAGGGTGATATCCGAATCTTCAACGCCGGAGTCTTGACCGCCCATTTCGGCCAGACTATCGAGGGAGTTTTCAACGGCAATCAGCTGACTGGCGACTGCAAGCAATTGTTCGTCGCTGAGTTGGCTGCTGGATTCGACTACCAAATCCAGCGCGGCGCCCTGTTCCAGTACGCGCTTGCGCAGGTCGCCCAAGCCAAGTACTGCCAGAGTATCGGCGACCCGTTTGACGATGGGCAAGGCATCACCCAGTGCCGACTGGGTGTCGCCGCCGGCGAGGCAGATATCCAGGCTATTTTTGATCAGGTTAAGTTCTTCTTTGAGCGCACCTACCACCGAGCGCATGGCTTCGGCATCGGGTACCGAGAGCATATTTTGTGCTTCTTCGCCGCTCTCTTTGCCTTCGAGCAGCGCCTCTTCAAGATGGTAGTTTTCATAGACGCGTTGCAACTGCGAGTTGGGCGGAAAGCCAGGGGCATGTTTACCCGCGCGCGCAACGTAATAGAGCAGGTTTTTGATCAGCTCATCGTTGGTGAAACTGTTGAGTGCTTTGGTGCCGTGGACGGCGAGCACTTTGATCTCTTTATCCAGTTGGCGCAGCAGGTTTTTGACCGCGACGCTGATTTCAATCGCATCGATTTCAATCGCTTCAACCAGTGCCAGCGAGATATCCCAGAGCGCAAAGCGCGCAGTGCCGTGGGTGAGTTTTTGCAGGCGCGAAAAGGCTTTTTGCAAGTAGGCGAGATTCTCGTCCGGATTGACCCCACGGATAATTCCCGAGGCGGCGTACTGGTACATCTGGCGCAGTTTGAGCACCATCGCCTGGAACTGCACATTGTCGTTAGTGACGGGCAAGCGTGCGCCAGATACTTTTTTGGCCGGTGTCAGGTTGGGTACAAAGAGTTTGGTATCGGTGAGCAAGCTCTCGCCGCGCACAGCGCGCAAGTCATTGAGCAGTGGCAACACCACTAAGGGATTGTCTTTGCGGGTGGCTTTGACTTGATCGAGATAAAGCGGGAATTGCAGTATGGCGCGCATCAGGACTTCTTGCGCTTCACTGCTGTTGGCGACGCTATTGGCGATCATCGCTTGGGTCAGCTGTTCCATTTCGCTGGCGAGCATGGCGGCGCCATAGAACTCCACCATTTGCAGGCTGCCGTGCACCTGATGGATATGGGTCAGGCAAAAGCGGATGCGCGCGGCATCTTTAGGATTCTCAACATAGCTTTCAAGGGCTTGGCGCGCTTCTTTCAGCGTCTCACTGATCTCATGGATCAACCAATCCAACGCGGCAAAATTGCGATTATCTGCCATGCAGAACTTTCCTCTCGTTATTCTCGCTCGGTGCGAATTTTTTATCGTTCTTCACGAACGTAGGCCTGCACGTGATCATCGCCCGTGCGCTGCATTTCGGGGTGTTCCCAGTCCACCACTTCGCCGAGGCCGACAACTAATAAACCGCCCGGTTTCAGGCGTTCGACCAAGGCATTCAATACATCGCGGCGCAGCCAGCGACGGAAATACACCAACAGGTTTTGACAGAAAATTACGTCCACTTGCACTACCGGTAGCTGGCGCGCGTGGATAATGTTGGTGTGGGTAAAACACACTCGGTCGCGTAGTTTATTCACCACTTCATAGCTGCCATCGGTACAGAGTTGCAGATAGCGTTTGGCTTCGTCTGGTTTTACCTGTTCGACCCGGCGTTTGCTATAGCGACCCTTGCGACCGGCCGCCAGCGCCGACGAGCTGATATCCATGGCGGTAATACCGTAGTAGG
>NZ_JBRFPI010000102.1:0-12225 GCF_053579595.1 Cellvibrio sp. | reverse complement strand
CCTTTAGCTGCAGATACTTGTTTACCTGAGTCTTGGGTTTTCTTTTTGTCATCACCGGCCATTTTGCTTTGCGCGGCTTTCAATGCAGCAGTTGCTTTAGCAGCATCTTTTGCCAAACCAGCAACAGCTTTACCTGCATCAGCCGCTTGAGCTGCGCGAGCCTTTGCTAGTTGTGCTTTCAATTGAGCCAATTGCTGTTCCAAACTTGCAACAGTATTAACAGCGGTTTGTTTACGTGCAGCCATGGTGTGCTTCCTTTATAGTTTTCGAAAGGTCGATAAATGGATTAAAAAGTCCAACATGTATAAGTTAAAACTTTATTAAAAAAATTCAAGTTTTTTGCGTTAAATAGTCAATAAAAATGCGTTTTTTTGATGATTTTTAGTGAAAAAATGTGTTTTTGTGAATTTTTCGGAAAATTTTTCTGTGAGTTACTCTCTGCGTTAGAAAAAACAAGCCATGCATTGCTCACTCTTTTTTGCCATTCCAATGTCCAAAATTTATTTGGTTGCGATATTTTCAATCCATTTTGCAGGTTGTGCTTAGGTTGTGAGTGGTCTTTTTGGTTTTGTCTGAATCTCTTTCCGGGTGTCTTTAACGGTCTATTTAACGCATATCAATAATTCAAAGCTGACGATTTTAGAAAATATAAATAGCGATTATCGTCGCTTTCACTAGCTCAATTGGTTTCCTGGAGCCTGGGTATTGCCCCATGGTCAATTCGGTTTTAACGATGCGGGATCTTTCACGTATTGTTTTCGACGGTTTTTGTTGGCTCGATGTCGACAAAAAACAGCTGTTATTTGGATTCACACCCCACTCAACAGTATTCAGGATCGTTTAGGCGTGAATTGCTGGATGAGAGAGAAGCATTTTCATTCATTCGCGCGCTAGTTTTTTGTATAACGACAATTGTCGAAGGAGCAGGGTAAAAATGTTGCTGTATAGGTCATTTACGGCGAACAAGGCTTCAGGTTGTGTTCACGGGAGCGGCAAAATTGCTGGTGTTGTTGCTATGCGTCAATTTTTAATGATCAGGATTGGTGCTTATCAATCTTTCTGCATCTGTATGTTGTATTGCGTGAAGGTATCGCGTGCATTGTGGCTCGTGAATCGGTAATTTTATTTATGGCATGTTGAGTTGAATCCCTGTGTTAGGTTCGACGCTAGGAATAAACCGGATTTTATTTGTTGTTTAAATCAGTTGTTGATTGAGTGATATGCACGACTGCCTCCATTTTTGAAATGGATGAAAAGGCGTGTTGTAGTTAAAGGAAATATTGTCATGCCTGATAATTTACTTTTCTTCGCAATAAAAGGCCTTAGTGGTTCCTCTCGTTTATCTATGGAGGTGTGACCGCCCTTAATGACGAGAGAAAAATCAGGGCGAATGTTGAATACCGGTTTGTAAGAGATCTTTTTTATGTTCAGCGTGTTGATCAATTACTCATGGAACTCTTCTCTTAGGTGCCAGAGAGTAAAATTAGGGAGAGTTGTTGGTATGGATCAATCGTTTTATCGATAAGCAATGCATAAAGAGTCGGTCGCAGTGGTGAGGCCGGTTTGCATCGCAATCGGTGACGTAAATAGGTCTGGCAGTATCGTGTTTAGGAATTATGCATCCACTTATTTGGGTTTTGTATTGGTGTCATGTTTTTAGCAGTGTGCCTGCTCGGATGTTCTGACGGCGTTTAGAGATTGAATTCAAGTAGATTAGCCTGCAAGGGGATCAGTCGGATTTGTGCTTTGGTGTCGGCACATGACTGATTTTTGACACATATGGGAAGGTTTAGGTGGGTTTTTTGATTGGTCAATAATTCAGCGTGGATGTTGGGCTACCTGAATATTTCGCGTAAATTCCCAAAAGGGGCAGGTAAAGTGTTGGTTTTTGCTTTGCCAAAACTGCTAGAATTGGGGTTTTACCCAAGACTTACTATAACGTTCCAAATACACGAGGAGTACCCGCAGTGAGCCGCAGAAACAAAAGCCGTGCCGTCGATGATTCTAACGAGATTGACTTGACGCCGATGCTCGACGTGGTTTTCATCATGTTGATTTTCTTTATCGTGACCGCATCCTTTGTGAAAGAGGCGGGTTTTAACCCCAATGTGCCGGAGCCGAACAATAACCCTCCGCCAGAAGACGCCGAACCTAACATCCTGGTGCGCATCTCAGCTGACGATCAGATTTGGCTGATGGAAAAAGAAGGTGAGCGCCGTGTTGATGGTCGTGCTATTCGCTCAAATATTGAGCGGTTGCGTGCGGAGTTCCCCAAGGCTGCCGTCATCATTCAGGCAAGTGGTCGCGCTAATACCAGCGCTTACGTCACTGTTGCAGATGCTGCGCGCGAAGCCAAGGCACCTAACGTTGTTCTTGTGCCGACCGACAACTAATTCGTAGGCACTTGAAAAAAACCGCCTTGGAATCACGGCGGTTTTTTTATGCCTGTGGTTTGGTGGATGGTTATAGTTCGTATTCGTGGCGAACGTACTTTTTGGGTAGTGTGCTGTGCCGTGTACGTTCAGCGCTAAAGTGATCGTGGAGTTTGTCTTGCATGAGCTGGGCGAAGTCGGGCTGCTTTAAGCGGATCAGATGGCGGTGATCACCAGCCTCGATAAAAATTTCTTCAACCCCCATAAGTTCTTCATCCCATATCACATCTATTCCGTAGGCTTCACCTAATGCAGGTATCGCGCCCTCAGCGCAGTCTTTGAAGATTTCAGTTAGCTCCTCTTCTTCAACCAGCTCCATGTGCCGATCAAAAATTTGGTTCAGTGTGTGGCGGAGGATTTTATTGCGTGTCGGTAAGACACAAAGTGTGTAATGAAAATCTTCATCGCGTAATAGAACACCTTTGGCAAGGCAGTGGTCATCAATGCGCGCGACTCGTGCGGTGTTGTAAGAACCCTCGCAGTAGTCATGCTCCAGAAGCGTGAAGTCGATTTGTTTTGCTTTTAGATATTTTTCTACAGTTGCAGCAACACCCATACAAATATCTCCTGTGGCGAAATGCGCAGAGAAAGGGTTAAACACTATTTGTTGGTTATGGCATCCATCACCGATATCAAATACGTAAGCAATCCATAAATAGTTAAAAGGAAAGTTGATAAAACGTTTAGCAATTAACTTCTTGCTAATTGGAGTATAGGAAGGATTTTCAGGGGCGGGGCAAGTGTTTTGGAATTAATCCTGATTTGTTAGAACACTTGGTTGTGAGGCCACAGCACAGATTTTATAAATGACAAGCTTTAATTTACATGAAAGCGATAAAACAAAAAGCCGCTATAAAAGCGGCTTTTTGTTATGTGGCACACAGTGTGATTAGCTGAGGCTCGCCAATTGTTGTTTTACTGATGCCAATTTTACGCAAGTCACAAATACTTCCATAGCACCAACAACTTCGGGGACCGTTGGTACTGAGGGGGCGATGCGAATATTGCGATCTTCCGGATCTTTGCCGTAGGGATAGGTTGCACCTGCTGGCGTTAATTTCACGCCCGCCTCTGCCGCAAGGCGAACGGTTTCTTTTGCACAATTTTTGCGAGTGTCAAAAGAAACGAAGTAGCCACCAACGGGTTTTTCCCATGCGCCTAAATCGGTGCCTTCGAATGCTTTGCTCAATGCTGTGAGTACTGCATCAAAACGTGGATTCAGCAGTGCAGCGTGTTTGCCCATGTGTGCCATCAATGCTTCTTTGTTTGGCAGCAAACGGGTGTGGCGAATTTGGTTTACTTTGTCCGGGCCGATAGTGCAGCTGTTCAAAAACTTTTTGAAGCCAGCGAGGTTCGCAGCGCTAGCAGCAACAAAGGCGACACCAGAACCGGCATGAGTAATTTTTGATGTTGATGCAAATTGCACCACAGAATCTTCAGTACCGTTGCGACGTGTTGCTTCAAGAATACTGGCAAGCTGCGGCGCATTGGCGGTTAAGTCGTGGACTGAATAAGCGTTATCCCAGAATACGCGGAAGTTAGCGCTGGCGATTTGGCCGAGTTTGGCGATGCGTTCAACTGTTTCATCGCTATACACCACACCTGTCGGGTTGGAGTATTTGGGAACACACCACATACCTTTGATGGAATTGTCCGCTTTGAGCAATGCTTCAACGGCGTCCATATCTGGACCTGTTGAGGTCATGGGCACATTGATCATCTTGATGCCGAGTTGCTCACATACGGTGTAGTGACGGTCATAGCCGGGAACGGGACAGATGAATTTGACTTCGCCTTCGTTTTTCCAGGCGCTGGCGGCATCTTTCAATCCGAACTGATAAGCGGTCAGCATCATCTGGAACATCAGCGTCAAGCTGGAGCTTCCGCCTACCAATACGTTGGCAGGCTCAACGCCCATGATGTTGGCGCCCAGCTGTTTGGCTTCCGGCAGACCGTCGAGGCCGCCGTAGTTGCGGGTGTCGGTACCGTCAGCGGCAATGTAATTGCCCTTGAGTAAACCATCCAGCTCATCGGACAGGTTTAGTTGCTCTGCCGAAGGCTTGCCACGGGTTAGATCAAGATTGAGTTTTTTGGCGAGGATAGCCTGATATTGTTCAGTCAGTTGGCTTTCCCATTCGCGCAGTTGCGCTACAGATGCGTTGTCCAGTTGCAAGGTGATTACCTCATGGTGGTTGGCGGGATTCGTCTTAAGTTAGCAAGCTAAAGTGGGGCGCATTATACCCGCTCGCACCCCAATTGTTGTAGACAGTTTGGTGTAACTGCAAGCTTGGCGGGATGATTAGTTGCGCATCCCGGTGATGAGTGGGGGAATGGGGCAGTCGAGGCTATCGGCGATGGCGCGGAAGAGTTCGGCTTCGGCAATACTCAGCTGGCCATCGTGCAATACACACTCACTCATGGCTTTCAGCAGTTGGGGTTTTTGCAGTGGCTTGGTGAGGTTGAGTTGCTCCAGCGCTTTATCGGCGTCGGCCAATTTAATGCTCGCGCGCGGCACTAATGTGAGCGTTGAAAAGTTCAGTACCTTTTGCGCTTGCGCAAATGCGGCCGCTGCATCTTGCTCGGTGCGCGCACCGGCATAGGCCAGCAGCGATAATAAGAATTCACACTCTGCGCGCATTTCGCTGAGTTGGCGATTGCGCACCAGCTTAATATTGATAACAGTATTGTGCAGCACGATACGATAGATTGCCCATTCCATCAGGCTGACTTTTTGATCGGCACTGATCAATACATTCAGGCAGCGTATAAATGCTGCATGCTGATCTGACGATAATTGTTTGAGTGCAGCCAGGCATAATTCAATTACCGGCAAGCGCAGCTTTGCATCCAGATCGGCAGCGGTAGTAATAATATTATTCAAGTCATCCAGATCCGCAGCGGTTAAATGTTCGCTCAGGAGCGCGAGCTGTTGACTGCGCAAATCGTGTTGGCGATCCAACAACAATCCAAACACCAATCCGCGCGCACTAGCGGGTACTTGTGCTGCTTCTTTTAATAGTGACGGGATTTCGGCGATGCGATCGCGTGCGTAAATAACGTGCGGCTGTGTTGGCTGGGCGATTTGGTTTAAGGTCGCATCAATATCAACGGCAACGCGAGTGGTTGCATCCTTATAGGTTGTTGCTCCTGCACTAAAACCCATTGCACCTGTGTCGTCGTGCGAAGTCTTGCTTCTTATATAAGTAGTTTCTGCAAACTCACCGTCCCAATTGGGCTGAATACGTTTGATTCGATCTTCCAGCGGTGGATGGGTTGCCATTAAATTGAAAAAGGATTTTACGCCCTGACCAAAATACATATGGCTGAACTCGGCTGCATGTTCATTCTGTAATTGCGAGCCGTGACTACTGCCGCCAATTTTTTTAAGCGCGCCGGCGATGCCATCGGGGTTGCGGGTAAATTGCACTGCTGAGGCATCGGCGAGAAATTCCCGCTGGCGGCTTACGGCGGCTTTGATCAAATTGCCAAAAAATATTCCGCTGTAGCCAATTACTAACAAGCCCAAACCCAAAGCCATAATCGCTGCGGTAGAATTATCTTTGCTGACGCGACGCATATTGCGATTGCCTGCGCTGCGAATTAAAACCTCGCCAATCAAACCAATCACTAAAATGCCATGCAATAGTGATATCAAGCGCATATTGATGCGCATATCACCGTGAAAGATATGGCTGAACTCGTGCGCGATCACACCCTGTAATTCATCGCGGCTTAATGCATGAATGCAACCGCGCGTAATTCCGATCACGGCATCCTGGGGGTGATAACCTGCGGCAAAGGCATTGATCGCATCGTCTTCAATTAAATACACCGGTGGCACGGCGGCGCCGGATGCAATTGCCATTTCTTCCACAACGTTTAATATTTTGCGCTCATCTGCATCGCCAGTATTGCCGGATAACAACTTGCCACCCATTGCTTCAGCGATAGCCTTGCCGCCCGCGCGCAATTGGAAAAAGCGAAACAAACTTCCCAGTGCAACAACACCGCTAACACCCAATGCAATCCAGATAAATGTTTCCAGACTGAGTGCGTTGATAATTCCCTGCCACAGGCCGACTGTTTCTCCTGACTCAGCCGAATAGTGTTCTTGGCCAAAATAGGCGAATGCTGCAAATAACAAGGTGGTGATAGCGACGAGGGAAAGAACGGCAAGTATTAACAACAGGATCAGGTGATTGGTTTTGCGTCTGGCGCGATCCTGATGTTCAAAGAAATTCATGCGCGCAACCTGTCAGTGAAAAGTGAGTAATTGCTCTATATAAAGAAGGAAGACTTGGCGATAGGTATCAATACAAAAAGTCTTCCTTCTATATATAGAAGGAAGACTTTGGGCGTGCGTTGTTAAAACTGTACTTTTGGTGCTGCTTGAATCTCGGCGCTATCAGCAAATACCAACAGGCTTGCATCATCGATGTGGCCAAAACTTTTGGCAAACACAACGGGAGGGAAGCTTTGTTTGTAAGTGTTGTAGGAGGTAACCGCATCGTTAAATGCTTGGCGTGCAAAGGCGACTTTATTTTCAGTGCTGGTCAACTCTTCCGATACCTGCATCATATTTTGGGAGGCTTTCAAATCTGGATAAGCTTCCATTACCACATTCAAGCGTCCCATCGCGCTGGTCAGTAAACTTTCTGCCCCAGCAAGATCGCTCATGGCAACAGCGCTACCTGGGTTGGCGGCCGCCGCTTGTAAACCATTCATCGCCTGATTGCGCGCATTAATGACCGCTTCCAATGTTTCGCGCTCATGTTTGATATATCCCTTTGCGGTCTCAACCAGATTAGGTATCAAGTCATAGCGGCGTTTTAACTGTACTTCAATTTGCGAAAACGCATTTTCAAAACGATTTTTCAACGCTACCAACTGGTTGTAAATCCCGATCACGTAAAACACCAGTGCAGCAATAATCACGAGAAGAATGATGGTAGAGATCATGGGTGTTTCCTTTGCATGGGGATGAAATAACGCTTTCGCCGTTTTATCCAAGTGATGCTTATAAAACCGGATCTGCGGTGCGCATGATACTAGCAGGATGTACAGAGAATGCCAGAGGCTGCGCTGGCTGGGTGACAATCGTCAATAAAGAAGGGACAAAAGGTGTTGCGGTAAAAACAGTGCTTAATCGATGTATTCAAATACCTTAACCACTTGCTTTACACCATCCGTATTTTTGGCAACGTTGGTGATGCGATCGGCTTCGTATCGCGACACCAATCCCATTAAAAATACAGTTTGCGCCTCGGTAATAATCAGAACGCGGCGGCTTTGGATGCTGCTGGCGACCAGTTTGGTTTTAATTTTGGTGGTAATCCAACTGTCTTTACTGCGCGTTTGAAATCCAGTGGGAGCACCTAAGGTTAGCTCGTTGTGCACTTGCCGCACTGAATTTATTTTTCCGACTGTGTCGCCTGCGATGTTGCGGAGTTGTTCGTTCGGTACCTGACCTGTTAAGAGCACCAGGCCATTAAAACTATCGATATTGATGTGTGCATCTTCAAGTTGTTCGCTGGCTTTATTGAGGTTGACGCGCGCAAAAGTTTCCAGCTGTTGGTCATTAATTTTAGTTCCGAGCGTACGTTTATTGGTGCTGATTTGGATGGGCTCACTCGTGGTAACACTGATAATTTTGGCGCAGCTGGAAAGTAGTATTGAGGCAGTGACTACAATTGCCAACACTTTGCCCATGCGAATATGACTGGGGGTGAGAGTGCGGGCCATAAACATTTTAAAAGCCTCCAAACAATTGCTGATCGATTAAATCGCACAGGCAAAAAATACTGAGTAGATGAACCTCGTGGATACGGGGTTTGGCCACAGAAGGCACGCGAAGTTCCAGGTCGCGGTTGTCGAGTAAGGCAGCTACATCACCGCCGTCGCCTGCGGTGAGTGCAATCACTTGCATTTCCTTATCGTGCGCGGCGCTAATTGCCTGCAATAAATTGCTCGCTTTACCCGTGCTGGTCAGCAGTAGCAATACATCGCCCGCGTGGCCGAGCGAGCGAATTTGTTTAGCATAGATATCGTTAAAACTGTAGTCGCTACCAATCGCAGTTTGGGTGGTGAAATCGGCACCCAGATTAAATGACGGCAAACTCGGGCGTTCCTGTTCAAAGCGATTGATCAAGCTGGCGGTAAAAATTTGTGCTTGCGCTGCTGAAATGCCATTGCCGCAGGTGAGGATTTTTTTTTCGTTCAGCAGTGCGTGTACGATCATCTGGCTGGCTTGGGCAATCAGCGGTGCAAGTTCTTCACCGGCGTGCATTTTCGCTTCGATACTTTCATGAAACAGAGTGATAACGCGTTGATCCATGGCAATTCTACTTGTGGTGTTTTTGTGTGTGGTTGTACAGAGACCAATAATAAGGGCACGCTTGGCGATCAAGCCCCGAATGCATTTTGGATCCATTGAATGGGAGGCGCTGTACCAGTTTGATCCAATGCTATCACATCAAAACGACAGGCAACTTTATCAAACAGCCGCTGCTCTTGTAAAAAGCGGGTGGCGGTGCGGATAATTTTTTGCTGCTTGCGATAATCCACGGTTTCAATCGCGGGTGCAAAGCGCTTGTTGGTGCGGAGGCGCACTTCAACAAACACAAAGCAGGTTCCGCGCGCAGTTTTTTGCAGCATGATCAGATCAATTTCACCGAGTTTGCAGCGATAATTTTTAGTGCGAGTCACCAATCCTTGCTGCTGTAAAAATGCTTCCGCTCGTGCTTCGGCTTGCGCACCTATACTAATGGTGTTGTGCGCGCTAATGGTGTTGTCTGCCTGGCCATCGCTACTAGCCGCAACTGCATCGTCCTTGTCGCGTTTAAACATAATCAATCCTTAATATTGAACTTCGTTTTCGTTGATCACCATCGGCAGCGGTTGCGCTTCTCCGTTGCGAAATCTGACCCAGATTTGCTCGCGCTCGATGCGTCTGTCGCTCAGCATATGCAGCGCACCGGTCGCGCCATAAATGCGCATATCGGGGACTTGTTCCAGTTGTGGCAAGCGCGCGTAAAGACGAAATGCATCTGCGCCCAACGCATGTAAGCGGCCATAAACAGCGGCGGATTTTGTGTGTTGTGCAACGGCTTGTTTTTCGCGGCTTGTGGTGTCGAATAGCCAGGGCATAGTATTAAAGCGAATGCCATTTAAATCGCGATCCGCTTTTGGATTGGGTTGGCCAGAGTAGACCTGACTAGTGGAGTACACCGGAATTTTTCCCGCGTAGTGAAATGCAAATGTCGGTTTAATTTGACGCGCCTGCGCGGGATCGGCGATTAAAAAAATCATATCCACATCGCTGCGGCTGCGCGGCGATGACTGC
The DNA here is from genome assembly GCF_053579595.1 of Cellvibrio sp. Taxonomy (NCBI): domain Bacteria; kingdom Pseudomonadati; phylum Pseudomonadota; class Gammaproteobacteria; order Cellvibrionales; family Cellvibrionaceae; genus Cellvibrio; species Cellvibrio sp. Next base: position 2,451 of record NZ_JBRFPI010000102.1, on the reverse strand, counting down.
AGTGGAATACCCAATAATGCTTGCATTTCGCGGGTACGAATTTGGCTTTGCTCAATCAACATTGCATCTTTTACCAAGCCGGAATAATTCGCGCCAGTTTGAAATTGCGTGCGGTTTACCACTACACCGCCGAGCTTTTCCCACTCATCGGCAAAGGCGCGCGCGCTGCGCCCGCTCCACTGTTGAGTTGGAATAATCACCATCGACTGGCGATGGCCTTCCAAAAATGCCTGACGCGCAACCTGGCGCGCTTCATCTTCCACGGCTAAACCAAATTGATAAAAACCTTTAAGCGGTTCAGCGGGTGGTGTGTCGGGATAATTCAGTGATAGCACCGGTACTTCCAGTGATGGCATCAAACTTATTTCGGTGACTTTTTCTTTATCGATAGGGCCAATGACCAAGTCGGCACCATCGGCGATAGCTTGTTGGTAGGCTGCAATTGCATCACCGCTACTATCGTATTGGCGCACTTCAGGAGTATTGCGGCCATTGCTCAAGGCTTCATAATAAGCCGCAAAAAAACCATCGCGCACTGCTTCGCCCGCTTCGGCTAGCTTGCCTTGCATGGGTAGTAGTAGCGCAACTTGTTGCGGTTGCTGTTCAATCAAACTTTGCAATAAGCGCAAGTCGCTGGGCAGATTGTCATGCGCGGGATGTTGCCGCCACACGCCCAACCATTGCTGTAATTGTTCGCGCTGTTGTTCCAAATCGATTTGGTTGTTTTTGTTGATGGCGGCGAGGCTGTACCAACCGCGCGCTGCCTGACCGTTTTCATCCTGACTGAGTTGCTGTAATTCAGCAAAAGGGATGCTCATCAAATTTTGCCAAAGGACGTCTTGATTGGCCTGGCGCTGGTTTTTGTTGTCTATTAATCCATTCAGTTGAATGCGCTCGGCCACGCTATTTTGCGCTTCGCCCAGAAGTGCAAATACCTGGGCGCGTTTTTCGCGCAGCGACACTTCAGTCTGTGGTTCCATGTTTGACCATTGTTGTTCCAGGCGCGGCTTGGTTAGAATGCCGTGCGCTAAGAAATTGGAGCCTTGGTGTAAGGCGATGGTGCTGAGCAGGTCGGTGTGTTTTATGTAGTCCTGATCGGGCAGTGAATCTGAGTTCATATCGACCAACAAATCCCGTGCGCGATTGTATTGGCGCGCATCGATATAGGCTTGCGCGGCCTCTAGCATCAAGCTCTCCCGCTCGGGTGACTGCAATTGATTGGCCTGATTCAGCAGCTTCGCGGCGCTTGGCTTGGCCGCTTGGGTTTTGACTGTGGCGGATTTGCGTTTCTCGGACTGGGGGGGATTGCTGCTACAGCTCGCCAGACTCAAGGCCAGTGTTGCGATCATCAGCGTGGCTAGGGTGTTGGTTGATAAGTTGCGCGACTTGGTCGATAAAGTGCACAAAAAAGGCCGTATCGGCATGAAAACCTCGGTGAAAACCTGCAGTGAATATTCAATATCCAGAGCCAGAAAGCTGGCGTGGATTCTACCCTTTTTCGGAGTTCGGTATGACAACAGTAGCCTCCAACCAAGGCATTCTCTATGTCGTGGCGACCCCGATTGGTAATTTGGGCGATATGGTACCGCGAGCGGTGGAAACACTACAAACGGTAGCAGTAATCGCCGCTGAAGATACGCGACACAGTTCCCGTCTGTTGGCTCATTTTGATATTAAAACCCCCTGCATCGCTTACCACGACCACAGTGATGAGACGCGCGTTGAGCAGCTTATCGCCCGCATGCAGGCTGGCGATTCAGTTGCCCTGATTTCCGATGCGGGCACCCCGCTGGTATCCGATCCTGGCTACCGTTTGGTGCGCTTTGCTCGCCAAGTGGGTATTCAAGTCGTTCCTATCCCCGGTGCCTGCGCCTTGATCTCTGCGTTAAGTGCCGCCGGTTTGCCCTCTGATCGTTTTGCGTTTGAGGGTTTCCTGCCCGCCAAACAAGTCGCCCGCTGCGCCCAGCTGCAATCATTGGCCGCTGACCCGCGCACCTTGATTTTTTACGAAGCTCCCCATCGCATTTTAGAAACCCTGCACGACATGGCGCAGGTGTTCGGCGCGGCGCGTGAAGTGGTGATGGCGCGCGAGCTGACCAAAACCTTTGAGACGATAAAAGGCAGTAACGTCAGTGAGTTAGCGGCATGGGTAGAGAGCGACAGCAACCAGCAGCGCGGTGAAATTGTGCTGCTGGTCCATGGCGCTCCCAAGCCCGAAAGCGAAGCTATGACGCCCGAGCATATGCACATCATGAAAGTGTTGCTGGATGAATTGCCGGTGAAACAAGCTGCGGCGATAGGTGCAAAACTCACCGGGCTTAAAAAGAATTTTCTTTATGATTGGGCGTTGCAGCAGGCTGAGTAGTCTTGCAGTGGCTAGCAGATTTGCGCTTATTTTGATGTAAGTTTGATGTAAATTATTCCTGTTTGTTATAGTGGCGCATCTGAAAA
>NZ_JBRFPI010000101.1:0-12258 GCF_053579595.1 Cellvibrio sp. | reverse complement strand
TTAATACATTGCGCATCATACAAGCGCAGGACAAACCCGCCGTCGCATTGGTAAAGGTCACACGCAGGGAATCACCTTCCATGTTGGGGTGACCCGCTGCCCATTTTTTGAGGATGGGTTTTACCAACCCGCGGAACAGCGATAATTTTTCTGACAGCTCATCATCGCGCCATTTGGAAAAACCTTTTAAATCCATAAATAAAATCGTGAGATTGCGCACCTGATCTTTTTCATGGTCGGCAGCCAATTCCAATAAACGCGGCCAAAATTCTTCGCGGATAGCGCCCACTTTTTCTTTTAATTGCAAATGCAATTGGGTATTGGTACGCAACATTAATTGCGCTAATTGGATGCGTTCAGCCTCAGCTTGTAACTGGTTTTTTAATTCTGTCGGATTGTGGCTACCCACCTCTTCCACCACAAATTTGACTAGCGCACCCCCAGCGACATCGCTGATGGATTTCAACCGTAAAATAGTGCCCCAATGCACTGCCGCCAAATGCTCGATAAAAATCGGCAGTGTCGCTAATTCATGGTCAGCCAAGCGATATGGATACCGCAATTCGATAGTGATGGCCTCGGCAAAAATCCGCTCGAATTCGTGGTTGCGATAGATAGTTTTTTCTTTGCCAGATTTATCCCAGTACGCATAAGTACATTCGATATTGGCAATTGCCCAACCGGCAGTGGTGATTTTCCATAACTTCGCACCGGTAATATTGGCACTGGCTAATTTTGTTTTAGTGAGATTAGCGTTGCGCAAATCGCAATGGCTTAAATTGGCTGCGGTAAAATCCGCTTTGTGCAAATCCATTCCATTTAAATCGACACCACTTAAGTTAGCCGATTTAAAAATAGCACCGGATAAAGTGGCGCCGCGCAAATCGGCATTGGTAAGGTTGGCACCGGTAAATAAAGTGTTGGCTAAATCTGCGCCTTGCAAATTCACGCCGGAAAGATTGGAATTGCTGAGATCAACGCGAGAGAGTTGCTGCCCTTCAAGATTACTGCCCGCTAGCGATACATCGCGCAGCATTAAGCCGCTGATATCATGCCCACGGAAATCAATATTTTCGAGCCGAGCATTGCGCGTATTGGCGGTGAGCATATTGGCGAGAAACAACACTGAGCCGCTGAGGTCACAATTGCCGAGATTGGCGGCGATCAATTTTGCATTGGAAAAATCATTGTTTTTTAAGTCAGAGTGTTGCAGATTTGCCAAAATGAGATCGGCATATTTAAAACTGCAATGCGTAATACGCGCATTGCGTAATGATACTTTTGATAAATCGAATTCATCGAAGTTGACACTATCCAACTCGATGCCATCGAGATTGATCTCGCCTATTGCATGGCGTTTGCGCCAGTTATTCCAGGACGTAGCGCCCTTTTTAAGTTCCTGAAGTATCCGTTCTTTGTCCATTTTGGTAGTGATCTCTCAGTTAATACCTACTTATAACGCTTACTTACAAGAAAATAATCCTTGTAGCTCCCGGCTGTATTTTTTGTTTTTTTAAGATAAGTAATATTACTATCACTCAGAGGGAGATTCGAGTGGACGGGCTTCTATTTAGCGGCGAGCGAGGTGTTTTTTGCCCTGCAATTACAATTCTTCACAATTAGGCAATCGAATCACTATCGATTTTTCGAATCAACAATAGCGGATGCCCCAACTCAATTGCCCCCTCAAAAAACTCCTGCCCAATCAAATGCGGAGCAACATTTTTCCAGCCATAGCTCCCTTGGCCGCAGGCAGATGTTACTTTGCCCAAGGCTAAATCCCCAGCCCGAATCACGTCGCCATCGTCAACTTTGCGATAACCCTGCGGAAAAGGATGCATAACTAATTACTGCCCGGTGGTGGTTTGCGCAAAGTATATAGCCTGTAACTGACGATTCATAAACCTAAAAAAATAGGCAAAAAAAAGCCCCTAAAAAGGGGCTCAAGAACTTACACCATTTCCTAACTAATCATTAGCCGCTTTTGTTAATACATTACAGATTGAATTGCACCCAGGCAGTATCGACTGCGCCAACGGCTTGGCCGATGGTATAGAAATAGCGAATCACTGCACCGGCAGGAACACCACTCAGGGTGTACACATTGGTGTTATCTGCGTTGTGCGTCATGCGGATATTTTGTTGCGCGCCACCATTAACGGTGTAGTGAATGTCCGTCCAGGGTGAATTGTTTGCATAAAATCTCACACTGGTTGCGCTCAGTTTGGTATAGCCGTAAGTAGCTGCAGAACTTGCCACAGAACTTCTTATCGAGCTTGCAACTGAGCTTTTAACAGTACTGGTCACTGAACTTTTAACCGAGCTCGCTACCGAACTTTTCACTGAGCTTGCAGAGCTACTGGCCATTGGCAAATTAAATTGTGCCCATGCCGTATCTATCGCACCTACTGCCTGGCCGATGGTGTAGCTGTATTTCACCAGCGCACCTGCAGGAATTCCCGCAACGGTTAAGGTATTGGAATTATCGGCATTGTGCGTCAGGCGAATATTTTGTTGCGGGCCATTATTGATGGTGTAGTGAATATCTGCCCAAGCGGCATTGTTAACAAAAAACTTTACGCTGGTGCTGGACAACACAGTGTGGCCATTCGTGTTAGCGGCGACCGATGAACTGCTTGGCGCTACTGAAGAACTTGAACGGCTTGATGGTGCAACACTGGAAGGTGTGCTCGAACGGCTTGAGGGCGCGACGCTGCTGGGTGTGCTTGAACGGCTTGAAGGCGCAACACTGGATGGCGCAGATGAGGACGATACCGCTGCCTGACAATCTGTGCTGGTACCACACTCCCAAATAACATCATCAATCGCCATTTCAAAATTGCTGGTTGGCAGAGCGCCATCAACACTGGCGATGCTAAACAAGGTTGACATGGATTGCAGAGCAACCAAACTGCCGCGCAGTGCAGAAACGGGAACTGTTGCCTGCGCCCAATCACCGTTACGCACTAACCCATAGGTAGTGGTGTTGGCTGGGAAGGTCAACCAATTTTGATTAGTGTAGGTATCTTGCACACCAATTTTGAACGCAACATTCGCGGGAATTTTGATACGGAATTTCATATTGCCGTTCACAAATCTGCTCATGTCACGCGCTTGACGCGATGCAATGCCACCACCAAACCATTGCGGTGCAGTGTATTTCCAGGCAATCACATTAGTGCCTTCGTAAGCTGCTGTAGTACCCGCTGTAGTGGATGTGGTGTTCCAGATCCAGATATCCGAACTCGCACCCGCAACTTGCTTGTTAGTAGTTGCAGTATTGTCAGTGAATACGCCGAAGGTGCCGGTTTCAGGTTTGACCTGACTGCCCAGTTTCACTTCGCCTTTGCCATCCAATTGATAGACGCGCACATAGTCCACATACATTTTGCCCGGCAATGGCGCAGTTACCTGACCTGCATTGGCTGCATCGGTAAAGTTGCCACCTACCGCCAAATTAAAGAGCAGATAAAAGGGAGCCTGGAATTCTGAGGACTCTTCATTTACCGGAATAGGATTTTGGTACATATCCGTTTCAACACCGTTATCGATTACGGTGAAACGAATTTGGCTATCAGTCCAATACAAACGGTATTTCACAAAACGATTAGTGAGTGGTGTATGCGCTACATAAGCATTGTCGGTTTGCCATGCAGTTGATGCGGCACACGTCGGGTTGGCTGGAACGCAGGCAGCGTTCGCGTAAAAAATCGCGTTGGAACCGACATAACTATTAATGTCTGCACCAGGGAAACCGGCATCGGCCATCGCCTGTGCGCGATGACCCATTTCCATAATGTCAATTTCACCCTTCGCTGGCCAGGTAGCAAGGCTGGTGCCGAGCATCCAGGCTGCAGGCCATAAACCCAAGCCCACTTGCGGTGTACTCATACGGATTTCGATCATGCCGTATTTAATTTGCAGTTTGTTTTCGGTGGTGATCTTGCCGGAGGTAAAGGCACTGCCACCAAAAGTTTCGCGTTTGGCTTGGATGGCGAGCGCTTTAGTCGCTGGTTCAAAGGGGACATTTTCGATTGTGAGGTTGTTTGCGCGATAGTATTGCAACTCTTGGTTGCCCCAGCCGCACAGGCCAATTGCGCAGCCATCGCCTTCGATGGAGTTCCATACAGACGAGTCGAGGGTGTTGAAGTTTTCTTCGTACAACAGACTTCCGATAGTTGGATTTAACACATCAGCCATGACCGGCGCAGCAGCGAACAATAGAGTTCCCATTGCTGCAGCTAATTTGGCTTTGAGGCCGACATTATTATTGATATTCATTTTGTAACCTATTGAATGATTATTTTTATTGATTCGCAGGTGATGCAGAAAGCATTGCCGAACATTGAGACGCGGCAGAATGTACAGTGATGCGCCAGACTTTTCGTCCCACGTTGAGTATTGTTGCAAGGTGGATTGTTTCAGATTGCGATTTGCAAGATGGGACTCACTTTTTGGCGCTTTCCATAAAAGCAGACGCACCACAATCGCAGGGCGCAATAAAGTGATCCAGATAGCGGGTTTTAACACGGGTTTTTAATCCCAACTGAAATAATGTTTCCATGTGGATGGGATCAAAATTCAACGGATCGGCATTCACTTTCGCCGGAATCACCGCATAGCCAAAAGTCGCACCATGGCGCTGCGCAAAAGCGGTCGAGATAATCAGGTGCGCGCGCAAATTCGCACGGCTCATGGAATCAAACGAACGTCCGACTATCGCCATAGTGCCACCAGTCAAAGGGGCGGCAGTGATATCAGTTTGGCCATTGATAATCACATACAACTGTTCCGGTTTAAGGCGTGGGCTGCTGATCTGCGCCGCCGCAAGTGATTCGGGCAACAACAAAAATGGCGCATTGATGCCGCCGTCGGCGTGCACTTCAGTATTTTTGCCATCGGTAATCACCACCGGGGGGAATATGCCCGGCACACTGGCAGATGCCGTTAACACCGCGCGAAATAGCGCGAGCGCATTACCGTTATCATCTGGCTGCTCCGCCGAAATGGCAATGCTACCCATATCCCATACCATGGTTTCCTGGGTATCCAAATTCGTCGTCACCACCAATAACCGCCGCCCGGCGCGATGGCCATTGGCAATGGCCTTCAGCAACTCGGCATTGATATAACGCGCAACCAACGCGGCCAGTGGTTTGCCACTATAGAGTGAAGGGCGATAAAAAAAGCCGCCGCCCCAGCGTGTCAATTTTGCTGCCTGAGGATCGTGATAAGCCGCCGCTAAGGATTCATCCCAGGACGGACCGGCAAACGCAAAGGGGGCAATTAACGAACCCGTACTAATTCCGGTCACCATATCAAACACCGGGCGATCCTTATCCTGGCTCCACCCCACCAGCATTCCCGCACCAAACGCGCCGTTGGCACCACCGCCAGAAATCGCCAGCGCACGCATTCCACCGGTGCGATTAAAGTAGCGGTCCTGATCCAGATTCTGCATAAACGAGAGCACACCCTGTGGATCAGTCGCCACAAACCGAAAACGATCAAACGGGGAAAAGGTCGCCGATGCTTTAAGCGTTGGCGAAAAATAAGTGGGCACGCGCGATACATAACCGCAAGCACACAGGCAGACCGCAAGCATAAGCAACGCTATCTGCCCGAGGTATTTAGTGAAAAGCACAGAGTTCACGGCGAATAATTCCTCTTCTTCCTGGAGTTGGTGCCTGAACGTTATAGCAAGAGGTTGCAGCACTTGCAGCAAATTATTGAGATTCCAGCCGCTATAACTCTCCCAGCGCAAAAGTAATAGGCACTGACAGTTCCAGCTCTGCCACATCCAGCCCGGCCGGTAACGGTGCAAAGGGAGCAGCACTGCGCACAGCTGCTAATGCCGCTTTGTTTAACATCACAAAGTCCAGCTCTTCAACGGGCGCAACCGTTTTGACATTCCCAGTACCATCAATTACCACGGACAACCTCACTGTGCCTGTTTGACGCAACTGCTGTGCGCGCCTTGGGTAATCGACATGGGCGTTTATTTTTTTAAATACATCGGCCATGTAAAACTGCCTGGCCAACAACGCTTGCGCCTTGCTCAAACCTGGCTCCGGATTTGCCGCGGCCTGCACTGGTTTTTTTTCCGCAGCAGCTGCTACTGCAGCAATTGGTTCGGAACCGGGTGAGGCGGTTTTGAGCGCGACAGGAACTGGCGGTGAAACCTCAGGTTTTACAATAGCGGGTTTCTCTGCCGTCAGGATTTTGGGTTCAGTTACCGTCGTCGCAACTGGCGCTGCGGCAGGTGTTGTAACCGCGACTGGCACTTCAGGTTTATCAACGTCTTCCGGCGGAGGCGCAACTACCGGCAGCCAACTTTTGGCAATTTCAATTCGGGCATTGCGCGGATACATCGCATTAAATCGGTTAACGAGCGCGGTATCTGCCGTATTCGCTTTTAATAAATCATCGCGAAACCCAGTTGATGAGGGCACAGGGCCAATCCAGGATCTCAGCAGTAGGGTGAAAAAGGCATCGTCCTCAATGTGACCGAGCAGGATTGAATTGAGGCTTACATCCACGCCCCTCAAAGGCGTATAGGCAATCACTAAATGATCATTAGATTCCAACCGATCGCGCACCAGCTCCTCAAAATAGACCATGTTCTCGGCTTGGGCGATAAGCGCATCGCGGGTGTTATTGATCGCCACTGACTCGCGCCATATCCGGCTGAACTGCCGCTGGGTAATACCCTGCTTGGCGAGGATTTTTAGCTCCATCCGTTTGGGATAACTGCCATTGATCAACTCCTGCGCATTGGTGCCCGTTTGGCCTGCGTAGAGCGCCGCGATAAATAACTCATTGCCCAATTCGGAATAGGCTGCCACACCGTTTAAATCCGCTTCCGCCCGCAGACTATTACTCATCAACAGCAATAAACCCGCACAAATCGCCCACAATTTCACTGACACTTTGTCGCCCCCAATTGCATTCACTGGAGCGCAGCCTAGCGGGGAAATAAGTCAGATATACGACAAACACCCAAATACTTGCGCAAGGCGACCGATACTTAACCAAGAGGGATCTCAACTGAGCCATGAATGCCGCTTTCCCTTCCCGAAGGCATTCTTTATAGTACGCCCGCTGAAAAAATTCCCTGTCATTGGCGGTGGGCCGATCCCTTCCCCATCGCCTGCACCACGAGGTTAAGCCCCATGGCTCAATACGTATTTAGCATGCATAGGCTCGGCAAGATTGTGCCGCCCAAGCGTGAAATCCTGAAAGATATCTCCCTCTCCTTCTTCCCCGGCGCCAAGATCGGTGTGCTCGGGTTGAACGGCTCGGGTAAATCCACCCTCCTGCGCATCATGGCGGGCGTGGATCAGGATTTTAACGGCGAAGCCCGCCCCATGCCAAACCTGAAAATCGGCTATCTGCCGCAGGAACCGCAACTCGACCCAGCCAAAGATGTACTGGGCAATGTGCAAGACGGTGTGCGCGAAGCGGTTGATGCGCTGGCTGAGCTGGACCAAATCTACGCTGCCTACGCCGAACCCGACGCCGATTTTGACGAGTTGGCGAAGAAACAAGCCAAGTGCGAAGACATCATCCAGGCCTGGGATGCGCACAACCTGCAACATACCTTAGAAGTTGCTGCCGATGCCTTGCGCCTGCCGCCGTGGGATGCAGACGTAACCGTACTGTCTGGTGGTGAACGCCGCCGTGTGGCGCTCTGCCGCTTGCTGTTGTCACGCCCCGATATGTTATTGCTCGACGAACCGACCAACCACTTGGATGCTGAATCCGTATATTGGCTGGAACAATTCCTCCACAGCTTCACCGGCACCGTAGTGGCGATTACCCATGATCGCTACTTCCTCGATAACGCCGCCGGTTGGATTCTGGAACTCGACCGTGGCCACGGCATTCCATATGAAGGCAACTACACCAGCTGGTTGGAACAAAAAGATGCGCGTCTGGAGCAAGAACAACGCACTGAAGCCGCCCACCAAAAAGCATTGAAAACCGAATTGGAATGGGTGCGCCAGAACCCTAAAGGCCGTCAAGCCAAGAGCAAGGCGCGTCTGGCCCGCTTTGATGAATTGCAATCGCAAGAATTCCAGGCGCGTAACGAGACCAACGAGATCTACATTCCGCCGGGCGAGCGTTTGGGCGATAAAGTGATCGTGCTGGAAAACGTGAGCAAAGGTTATGGCGATCGCCTGCTGATCGACAATTTGTCGCTGAGCATTCCTAAAGGTGCAGTGGTGGGTATTGTCGGCGGTAACGGCGCCGGTAAATCGACTTTGTTCCGCATGATCTCCGGCACTGAAAAACCCGATAGCGGCACCGTCACCATAGGCGAGACTGTCAAAGTCGCCTACGTTGAGCAGAGCCGCGAAAACCTCGACGATAAAAAATCCGTGTGGGAAGCGGTATCCGTCGGTTTGGATATTTTGAAAATCGGCAACTACGAAGTGAGCTCGCGCTCTTACCTGGGTCGCTTTAACTTTAAAGGCGGTGATCAGCAAAAACGTGTGGGCGAACTCTCTGGTGGTGAGCGTGGCCGTTTGCATTTGGCCAACACCTTGAAGCAAGGCGCGAACGTTCTGTTACTCGACGAACCCTCAAACGATTTGGACATTGAAACCCTGCGCGCATTGGAAGATGCAATTCTCGCCTTCCCTGGCTGCGTATTGGTGATCTCGCATGACCGCTGGTTCCTTGACCGTATTGCAACCCACATACTCGCGTATGAAGGCGATTCCGATATTGTTTTCTTTGAAGGCAACTACACGGAATATCACGAGGATTTCGTCAAACGTAAGGGGCAAGATTCTCAACCGAAGCGCATGAAGTACAAACCGCTGAAGGCGTAAGATAAGAAATGTAATGAAACTGAAAAGGCAGCTCCCACGAGCTGCCTTTTTTGTTTATGCGGCCCACAATGCGTAATCAGATTCTGAAAAAACCATTTTCTCCATACCCGCGAACGCGGGTATCCATAAAAACAACGAACCCAATCAATTCACAAGGAGACACCATGCCACAAAAATCCCTGCTGCTTATCTTGCCCCTTTTGGCGCTGTGCTTCAGCAATAACACCTTTGCTGCAGATGGACTCAACCTCACCAACACCACAGCCGGTTGGTTTTGCGTAGGCCTATTTGTTATCGCCTATGCCTTTGTGATGCTTGAAGAAAAATTACATTTGCGCAAATCCAAACCGGTACTCGCTGCAGCGGGGATTATCTGGGTCATCATTGGTTGGATTTACACTCAGCACGACCAATCTGAACTTGCTGAGCAAGCGTTTCGCCACACACTGCTTGAATTCGCCGAGTTGATGTTATTTTTGCTGGTCGCCATGACCTACATTAATGCGATGGATGAACGCGGTTTATTTAACTCACTGCGCGGCTGGCTAATCAAAAAAGGCTTTAGTTATCGCCAATTATTTTGGATAACCGGCTTGATGGCATTTTTTATTTCACCCATCGCCGACAACCTCACTACGGCTTTATTGATGTGTGCGGTGGTATTAAAAATCGCCGATGGCGAAAAAGCGTTTATCAATATGTGCTGCGTGAATATTATCGTCGCCGCAAATGCCGGTGGCGCCTTCAGCCCTTTTGGTGATATTACGACCCTGATGGTATGGCAAGCTGGAAAAGTGGACTTCTTCACCTTCTTCCATTTATTTATTCCTTCACTAGTAAACTTTTTGGTGCCTGCCGCGATCATGAGTTTCTTTATAAAAAATCGCCCCTCGCACAAAGATGCGGAAGATTTGTTTTTGGAAACACTCACCTACAAAGAAGGCGCCTTCCCGATCCTATTTTTATTCCTCGCCACTATCGCCAGCGCCGTACTCGGCCACGTGCTCATCCATATGCCCCCAGTATTGGGGATGATGCTGGGCCTGGCCTATCTGAAAATTTACGGATTCTATCTGCGTAAAAAAGGGATTGTGGATTTGAAAAAAGTCGAGCAAATGAATACCGATTTTATGCCCGACAAGAACGAAAACCCCATCACCAAAGTTCCCTTGCCCTTTGATGTATTTCAACCTTTAGCGCGGCTGGAATGGGACACACTATTATTTTTCTACGGTGTAATTATGTGTGTAGGCGGGCTAGGTTTTATGGGTTACCTGACACTACTTTCTGAATCACTCTACGGTAATTTCAGCGCGACTATTTCCAATATCAGCTTGGGATTAATTTCCGCAGTGATCGATAATATCCCCGTGATGTATGCCGTGCTCACTATGGCTCCGGATTTCTCCCAAGGCCAATGGCTACTCATCACGTTAACAACCGGCGTGGGCGGCAGTATGTTGTCGATTGGTTCAGCGGCAGGCGTTGCACTCATGGGGCAAGCGCGTGGCTATTACAGCTTCATCGGCCATTTAAAATGGACGCCAGTAGTTGCGTTGGGATATTTCTCCAGCGTGTATGCTCACTTGTGGCTGAATGCGGCGATGATGTAAAAATTTATTCAATAAAAAAGCGTAGATTGCCAAACTGCATCTGCGCTTTTTTATTGATGTATTTCATTGTCGAAAGTAATTATATCGGTGCAGGTGGCGATCTTAACTGACCGAGAATCTGCGCTCGACAAACCTCCAAAATTTCATCCGCTAACGGGGAATCATCCGGGCAGGCGCGCGATAAAACAATTGCGCCCACGGCATGCGCCATGGTGTCGATCATCCTGGCTCGTGCTTCGCGCTTCGCGCTTTCATCTTCAGTTTCATTACTGCTTTCCAGTATGGCGAGCTGGCGCTCAATTCCTGCCGCAAATACCGCTTTGATGGACTCCGGTTGGCGTGCGGCATCTCCACAAAGCGCCGCCATGGTGCAGCCATCGCCCGGCGCATCACGGTGCTGCCGGGACAAGTACTGATTTACGAACGCAACTACGTCTATATCGGCAGTATTTGCTGCCGATTGCGCTAACCCCTCAGCCGCTGCCTCGGCCATCAAATCCGCTTTGGATTTGAAATGCTTGTAGAACCCGCCGTGGGTTAAACCGGCCGCCGCCATTAACTCCGCCACACCCACGCCGTCATAACCACGCTCACGAAACAGCACCGAGGCCATCGCAACGATGCGCGCCCGATTTTCCTGCACCTGCGCTTTAGTGACCTTCATCGTGTTATCTCCCCCCTATGGTCCAAGCCCGAAAATATGACACTCATAATACATTGATGATGATCATAATCAAACCTCTTGACAGTTTTGATTATGATCATCATCATTAATAACAGTTCAGACCTGAACGCCACCACTTTTCAACCCAGAGAGCAAACACATGACTAATTCAACTTCCGTTCTTATTACCGGCGCGTCCACTGGCATAGGTGCAACCTACGCCGAACGTTTTGCGCAGCGCGGCCACGATCTTGTGCTGGTTGCGCGCGACAAAGTGCGTCTCGATGCCCTCGCGTCACGCCTGAATCATGAATACGGCGTCAACGTCGATGTCATGCCAGCTGATCTTACCAAACCCAATGATTTACTCACCGTCGAAGCACGCTTGCGCAATGACGCACGTATCGGAACGCTGATCAATAATGCTGGAATTGCGCAGTCGGGAAGCTTTATTGAGCAAACGCCCGATCAAGTCGAGCAGCTTATCGCGCTCAATACCACCGCACTGGCGCGGCTTTCAAACGCGGTTGCACCACGCTTGGTACAAGCCGGTACAGGCGCAATCATCAATATCAGCTCAGTGGTTGGCCTCGCACCTGAATTCCAAATGTCGGTCTATGGTGCAACCAAGGCCTTCGTGCTGTTCCTTTCACAAGGCCTGCATTTGGAACTTTCGCCCAAGGGTATTTATGTCCAGGCGGTGCTTCCTGCCGGAACCTACACGGAAATTTGGGACCGTGCGGGCATCGACATCAGTACCTATCCCGCGATGATGAAAGTTGACGACTTGGTTGATGCGGCGCTGGTCGGATTTGATCGCCGTGAGCTAGTGACCATCCCACCACTGCAAAACGTTACGCACTGGAATGCCCTTGATACAGCGCGACAAGTTCTGCTTTCTGACATCAATCAAGCACAGGCCGCTGAGCGATATAAATCAGCCTCTTAACAAACACCCGATACCGATAAATTACCCGGATGAAAACCATGAACATTGTGAATCCAACCAGCCCTGTAGCTCTCGTAACCGGCGCCTCGTCGGGCATCGGCGAAGCCACGGCCATCAAACTCCTGGCTGCGGGCTACAAGGTCTACGGCACTAGCAGACGCGGCGCCAAAGCCGGCCAATATCCCTTCCCGATGC
>NZ_JBRFPI010000100.1:0-12329 GCF_053579595.1 Cellvibrio sp. | reverse complement strand
CGTTTACCCTGGAGTATTTCGCTGATCAAACACAGTTGGATGGATAAACCCCTGCGGGTGTCCTGGCGCGATCAATCTTGAACAAAAATGTTAATCCACTTTACATGAATAGACCAAACACCATGACCATTAGCCAAGCCAATGCCATCACGCTCGAACAGGAACTTGCCTGGTTTGATGCTGTTTTGAATTTGCGCTTTACCCATTATTTTGGGACGCCAGAAACGCAACACGCAACTGCGGATGTACGCAGCCTCGCACCACCGGATTTGTCCAATGATCCATCACCTTACGCGCAGATTATGCGGGACTACGCGATGGGATTTGATGAGCGCTTGGTGTTTTTATTGTGTTTGATTCCCCATCTGCGCCCACAAGCGCTGGATATCTTTTTCACCCAGAGCCAAATCACGGGTCGTACTTACACAGAATTTGGCGGTTGGCGCGGCAAAGCTCACAGCGGTTTTTTACCCACCGCGGAAACTGCCGTCTTTATTTTGGCCGGGCAGGAATTACAACGCCGTTTTGCCACTTTGCAATTATTTGATGACCAACATTATTTTCTCAAACAGCGGCTAATCAAACTGGAACATCAAGCCAGTGGTGAACCTTTTTTAAATGCCACGATTTCGGTCACCGCCGAATTTTTGCATCGCTGCACACACGGACAAGTGCACAAGCCCGATTACAGTATTGAATTTCCGGCAAAATTAATTACCAGCAAACTCACCTGGGATGACTTGGTGCTGGGGCGCGATGTAATGGATGAAATCGAGCACTTGCATACCTGGTTGCGCCACAGCAAAACACTGGTGAAACACTGGCAATTAGAAAAATCGATTAAGGCCGGTTATCGCAGTTTATTTTTTGGACCACCCGGCACGGGTAAAACACTGACCGCCACACTGCTAGGTGCGAGCGTGGGCGTTGATGTCTACCGCATCGATTTATCCATGGTAGTGTCAAAATATATCGGTGAAACAGAAAAAAATCTCGCTGGTGTTTTTGATCAAGCGGAAAATAAAAACTGGATTTTATTTTTTGATGAAGCCGATGCCCTATTTGGTAAACGCACCCAAACCAGCAGCTCCAATGATCGCCATGCTAATCAGGAAATTTCCTATCTGTTACAGCGGGTAGAAGATTTCCCCGGTGTAGTGATTCTTGCCAGTAACATCAAAGCCAATATTGATGAAGCCTTTGCACGTCGCTTTCAGTCGATTATTTATTTTCCACTGCCCGACGAAAGCGAGCGTTTGCGGCTGTGGAAAAACCTATTACCGAATAGCGAACTGCTGGCGCAGGATGTGGATTTGCCTTTTCTCGCCGATAAATACGAACTCTCGGGCGGATCACTTACTAACGTTGTGCGCTACGCCGCTATTCGCGCCACACGCATGAACCGCAACCAGCTTGAACAAGCCGATTTGTTGCAAGGCATCAATAAAGAACTTCTCAAGGAGGGGCGTACGCTCTAACTACCATGACCAGTGCTTTTTATACCAAATGGCCGCTCGTGCTGCTCGGGTTGATATTCCCGCTTGCATTAGCAGCACAGACATTACCCGATGGGGCGACACAAAATAAAGATAAATGTCTCGGCTACGACATGGAATATAAACGCTATCCCAAACCGGTAATTGCGCAGGTACAAGCAGATATGTATCAGCTGTATCATCAGGAGAGTGATTGGCAAACCGATGCCAGCCGAAAAGGGAAACCGCTTAACGACGGCATACTCGGCCCGATTACCTGGTCGTGGATGCAGCGCTTTTGTAAAAATTTTGCATTGGATAGCACCGCCGATGTCGTTGAAAATTTGCCGCTGCGCGCGCGCGCAATTGCAACATTTTCTGCACAGCACCGCGACGATGCGACAACCCTGATTAGCACCGCTTTTGCACAATGGGCAGTCACGCATATCACTGCGTGTGAATTGGATACCCAACAAACACTTGCGCAGGGAAGCGATAACGATTTGCAGAAGCTCGTGCGTTGCTACCTGCAACCCGAGCCTCCAGCTGTGGCTGAACCAGAACCTCCAGCCGTTATTGAGCCCTATCAACTTTATGTGTTGCGCACCGATGATTTTGAAGCTATGGCGGGAGCGGTCGCAAAAGTGTCCGCCGCCGATACGGCGATAACGGCCATCGCAGGAAAATCATTTCCCGATAAATTATCTGCCACTGCAGAACTCAACGCGCAACTTGGCAAATTATCTCCCGATGAAAGCAAAAGCATCAGCGCTAAACTCAGTACTCATATTCTTGCGCACAAAGACTATGTGATTACCGATAAAGTACTCAATGACTTAAATCAGCAGGGCATTAGTGATGCGCTGTTTGAAAATCTGACAACACTGCGCGATAAAACATTTACCGATCAGAAAGAATTCAGCAAGGCTATCACCGCAGCGATAGAAACAGCAGCAACTGCCGTTGCTTCAACAGCGGCAACATCAAGCGATGCATCCACGAGTGCCTCAAGTTCAGTACAAGCAGCACCACTACCTAATGTCGATAAGCTGTTATTGCAAATCCAGTTGGCGAGCGAGCAAGCGTATTACCGCTTGGATGAAACAGCTGCACAGGCACTGCTCAGCACCAGAAAGCCCGTAGCGGCGGCGGTAATTAAATTATTGGAAACACTTAAGGATATTGAATACCCTAGCGCCGAATTATTGGATCTGGCAATCAAAAATAAAATTCTCAAAGCCGCGGGCATTTGTAAGCTCGATAAATCCAATACACTTGATACCCAATTGGGAAATCTGGAGCCATCTGAAACAGCAGCACTATTTGATGACATTAACCAGCATATCGCCAGCGAAGCATCCGACACCATCAAATATTGCAACGAAGACCACATTCATAAATTGGGCAATTATTACCGCACTCAACTTCAGCCGGTAGTCGCACCGCTCTATAGCGAGCCCATGCCCGCCTTTACCGGCAACCCCCTGTTGTGGGACGGTGGAGGCAAGGACTGCGGTTGTGTACGCAAAGAATTACAAACTACTGCTTATGGCATTTATCCTTACTGGAAAGCCGGTGCAGCTACACAAGCATTTGATTTCAGTACATTCAATCGCGTTGCCTATTTTGGCTTAAGCGCAGCCGACAACGGCAAACTAATACAAATCAATAGCCGCCCTGGCAGTAAAACCTTACTCGATGATAATAGCGATCAATCCAAAGAATTTATGCGCGAGGCGCGACGCTACGGCAGCAAAGTGGACTGGATAATCGAAAAGGAATTTTCGTCTGCAGCTGATTTGCATACTGACGCTGGTTTAAAAATATTTTTTGATAATTTAAAAAACCAACTCTTGCAACTGCTTGGCACACCGCTCACCGATGCGGGTTCGCGCTTGCGTCCACTGATGACGCTGGGTCTTGCAGCACAACCAACTAATGGTGACGGGGTTACTTTCTATTTTAAAAATTTTCCGAGGGACGCTTTTGCTAAAGATAGATTTGATGCTTTTTTTAAAGAATTGAAAAAAGAATTGGCAAAGATGGATGAAACGCGCGATCGTTGGAACGGTATAAAAAATCACACTTACGTCAACATCATGACCACCCAATCTGAATTCTTGCGCGCTGGTTCAGTATTTGGCTCGGGGCATATCGATTTCTTAACCCAGGTTAGTAAATATTCCGACGATAATTTGTCGATTCCTGAAATTCAGGAATCTGTCAGAACCTTGGTAGTCCTGCTACTGGAAGATCCCTACTACAACGCGCTCGATGAAATTTATGCGGTAACGACTAGCACCGACCGCACTATTATCGCACCGCTGATGTTTACCGATTATTCAGAGATGGATGTCAAGACTGATGGCAATTCCACGCGGCATCAGATTGACGAGCGACAAAAACGCCTTGCCTACATTCACGAAAGTTTTGGCGGCGGCGGCTTCTGGCCAATGATCGAATATACCAACAGTAGCGACGGTAAAGATTACTCTGTGTTTAACAGTTACATCGGCAAGCATTTTTCACCTGGCTATAACGAATCACTCTGGAATGAAACCCTGTGTGGTTATCGCTGGTTACTCATTGCAATAATGAATATTTGGCTACTGTTGGCGCTCGCCTATTTGGTCATTATTTTTTATGTGTATCCACATCGTTGTAAAAAATTACCGGTTTATATTCGCTGGTTATCGCATCCACTTGCAGTTATCACCTTGCTCTTGCCGCCCATAGTGTTGTGGGAGTATTTAATTGTGGTGGATCCATCATTTAATATTCTAAATTTATCCAGTCTGTTAGGTTTGGTCGTCGTGGGCTTGGCACTCGGTGCGGGCGTAGACGCCATTAAAGCGCTTAAGGAACAAAGACCTAACCGCCATTTATTGCAACACCAAAAAGCCGCTACTGTTCCGCAGCGACAACCCGCATCCACCATTGAAGCGAATGATACGGATGATAATGAAACGGCACAGGATGTTGAAAAATAAGTTGCACACTGCAAGTGTTTTGGACTTTACTCACATTAACCAGATGCAAGGAATAACCCGGGAGCAAAACCATGGCTTACACCAGTAAACAAACCGCACGCGAAACCCAGGCAGCGGAAGATGCTGCTGCAAAACAAACCGCACCGGCTTTTACCGACCAGCGTGTGTCAGCCGGTGTGCAGTTACAACAGCAGCAGATGATGCACACGGCACAAGCCAAGTTCGCAACAGCCCAACGTGCAGGTGTTGAGGAGGAAGAACCCTTACAAGGAAAATTTACACCGGTACAACGCGCCGAAGAAGAGGAGTTGCTCCAGGGAAAATTTGAAACTGTACAGCGGGCCGAAGAAGAAGAGTTATTGCAGGGGAAATTTGCAACCGCACAGCGCGCAGGTGTCGAGGAAGAAGAACCTCTGCAAGGTAAATTTGCGACCGCGCAATTAGCTGACGAGGAAGAACTATTGCAGGGAAAATTTTCAACAGACATAAGTTCACAGGCTATCGCACAACGCGAAGAAAAACCCAATAACACTGGCCTACCCAATCAACTCAAAAGCGGTATTGAATCCCTCTCCGGTATGAGTTTGGACAACGTAAAAGTTCACTACAACTCCAGCAAACCTGCACAATTAAATGCACACGCCTACGCGCAGGGCAGCGACATCCACGTTGCCCCCGGCCAGGAACAACATTTACCGCACGAAGCCTGGCACGTTGTACAACAAGCGCAGGGCCGTGTAAAACCCACGACGCAAATGAAAGGCACATCCGTGAATGACGATGTGAGTTTAGAAACCGAAGCGGATGTGATGGGGGCTAAGGCCCAGTCGATACAAACTAAAGCCATACAATTGCGAGAGAAAACTGTTACCGAAGGCACAGCGCAACTAGCCACAGGAGTCGTCCAGAGACAACAAACCGATGTATGCCTCAAATCAGCCTCGGGTACCTATGATTTGAATGGTACACCGGGAACATTTAATTTCACTCAGAGCAGTAAAGGTAGCGATGTCCTTTTTACGACGAAAAGTCATCCATCAGGTTATATAGACCACTCAGACAAAGTGATTAAGTATTTGAAAAAACAAAAAGTGATCCCTAATGACGCTACAAATATCGTTGTTACTGCCCATGATACCTACGGTATTAAACTATAAAAAATTTACATCAGACTATGTATTCAAAAATTCATAATTCCTGAATAGATAATCGAGCACGAATGATGAATTACACGAGTAAACAAGCACAAAAAGACGCCGAGCCAATACAAAGCGTTGCCGGCACAAGAGCGGCTCAAGTATTTCCCGATCAGCGTAATTCGACTGCTTTGCAACTTAAACAGCAACAGATAATGCGCAGTGCAAGTTCACATAATGTTATTCAAAAATTGAGCGCAGAAGAAGACGAACTACTGCAGGGAAAATTTTCGCAAACAGTACAAGAAATCCAGACTGAAAACTTTGGCGGTGTCCGCTGCCAGTATTCTGCCGCTGCCAATGAAGTTGAATTCCATATCGATGCAGGGGCTAATGCCGATGGCTCGCTGATGGAAGATTATTTGATTGCGCTCTGGGCTGCGCGCGATACGCTTGAAGCCGGACAAGCAAGAGCAGCCGGTCATGTGGTGATGCATCCCGGCGGTGTACAGGTGGTAAAAATGACCATGGAAATGCTAGCTGAAGCTCTGGGGCGCGGACCAAATCTTAAAGCAGCACGCGATGCCAAAGCAGCGCGCAAGAAACAAGGGCTCAATCCCAGCGAAGGTGTACCAAATGGCATGGAAAACGATGTATTGGGGGCACCGGTAATCGCCGAGCACCTTGCCTACCGCGATGCGCTGGTAGGTACTCAGGGTGTCTCTATGGCACCCGTTGGCGGCGGCACTATGGCGGGTGATACCGACATGCTTGATGAGGGCAACGATGAGGTTCGCGCCGCCTATGACAAAGCCGTTGGTGCGGTGCGGCATGCCTTGTCGCTGAATGTGCGGCTCGACCTGAATGCATTAAAGACACTGATCACTTCGCTCGAAAGCGGTCTGAAGTGGTATCAAATTGGCAAACTGAAAGTAAAGTCCTGGGCTAAGTGATTAGTCAAAATCCACGCAATTTTTCCATAAACCAGGATTTTTTACCTCACTAAAAAGGCCAAAAAGGAATTCCTTTTTGGCCTTTCGATTTTTAAATCCTATCCGATAGGATTAATTACATACTACCCCACCGCCGCCAGTGCCCTGGCTATTGCAGGTGCTGGTGGTGATACAGTTTCTGTTGTTCTCCCAGCCCCAACCACTCGCTGTAGCGGTGCAGATTGGGTACCGAGTGCCCCACCAGTTGCATTGGCAGGCGCCGCCGGTGGCAATGCTGCTGCTGGCGCGACTGCTGGATGCGGGTGTGCTGCTGCGGCTACTGCTGCTGACCGCCGGAGTACTACTGCGGCTGCTGCTTGAAACAGCAGGCGTACTGCTTGCTGTACCGCCAGATGGTGCCACTGCACGACCGGTACTCGCATCAATGCGGCCCGGGCACAAGCCTTTTGCACGCAGGCTGGAGGCGATTTGGGCGATAGCCGCATTGGTATTGGTGTAGCTGCCGTCGTGCATCAATATTACCTGACCATTTTGCAGGCGATTTGCCGCGCTAGCGATTGCCGACGCGGTGGCGCCGTTCCAGTCTTGTGAGTCCACATCCCAGGTAATTACCCGCAAACCCAATGCCTGGGCAGCTTGTTGAATGGTGGAATTGACCGTGCCGTAGGGCGGACGGAACAAGGTTGGTTTGGGCGCACCCGCATTTTGAATCGCCTGATTGGCGCGGTTCAGCTCATCGTAAATCTGCTGGTAACTCATGCTACCCATCTGCGGATGGCTGTAGCTGTGGTTATGTACTTCGCCGACACTTAACTGCTGCGCCATGAAGTTAGCATTAGCGACAACATTATTGCCCTGATTGAACCAGGTAACCGGAGTTAGGTTGTTTTGCTTCAGCAGGTTAACCAAAGTGGGAGTATTGGCGGTAGGACCGTCGTCGAAGGTAATGCCCACATAGCCAGAACAGTTGCTCGCGCTGCTACTGGAGCCAGCACCACCGCCGGAACTGCTGGTGCCACCACCAGTGCTGCCACCGGAACAGCTGCCACTGAAGCAGTCGTAGGTGAAACCAAAACCTATCACGCCGTTGCAATGCATCAACTCGGAATTGCCGCCACCACCACATGAACCGTTAGCGTAATAACCCGTGTTGTAGGTCATATCCTCCGCCTGACGGGTTTCGCCGTTGACGCGGATATAGTCCACCACTACGTCGCGGCTGCCGCCGTCATTATCAAACTGCACCTGGATATCGCCCGCAGCCGTGCCGGCATAAGTCAGATCCTGGAAGCTGGTGGTCAGGTCCCAACTGGCTACCGTAGCGCCACCAATACGCAAGTTAATGTGCTCGCCGCCCGCCACACCGCGCGCGCGCACGGTAACGCCGCCGCTAACACCGGGAGTTGAGCTACCCACCGAGCTACTTGAAACCGCTGGGGTAGAACTGGCCGGTGTACTACTGGTAGTCGCGGTGCCTTGGCTCACGGTGATATCGGAACTGCCGCGGCTTTGATAGCCCTCGGTCGCCAGTACCTGATAATCGTGATTACCCAGTGCCAGACCTTTGCTCGCCCAAAAGTTTGCGTGATTGGCAAAGGTAATGGTGCCGGAGATTGCACCAAAGCCTTTCTTGGGATTACGCACACTGAAGTATTGATAGAAGGTCTGGGTACCATCAATCGATGGTTGTTGGGTACGCAAGCAGCGACGCACATTGTAAGTCGCGCCATCGCTCTGGAAGCTGCCGTAGTCGGTACCACCCGAGCAAGAGGCCGGGTTGTACGAACCGTAACTTTCAATCACGTAATATTCAATCAGTGGGCTTCTGGTCCAGCCATAAAACGCCAGATACGAATTTTGGCTGTTATCGACCCCAAAATTGCCTGAATAGCTGATAACTCTGGTGCTGTTACCCGGATTCCAGCCCTTACCACCTACCCAGTTATTGGTACTGTTGGTCCACTGCGAGGTATAGCGGCCAGCGGCCTGCAGGCCCATAGAAGCATCGCCGGAATCCTTCCAGAAGGTATAGTAAAAACCGTTATTGGTTCCCGTTGAGTTTGCCGTCAGGGTTTGTGCGCTGGCGCTTGTTGCATACAAGGCTGCTGCGCAAGTCAGTGCCGTAGCGACACTCTTGCCGATTGTCGTTAATTTCATTATTAATCTCCGATACGCCTCTCAACCTATACCACCGATAAAGGAGGAGGGCTGTTGGAAGGCTTCTCCTGTTCATTGCGAACAGGCGTTCTTTCCGGGCGCCATACTGCTTGTGATTATTGTGTAAATTGGCGCGGTGATTCCGAAGTGCACGGTATACATCTGCTTTTTGATATTGTCAAATAAACCATATGCATATTGTCGATGTAACCATTTACAATTTTATTTTTAAAATTTTTCGTTTAAGGCGATATTTTTTAATTATTTTTTGCATTGAATCTTGCACTAAATTGAAGACAGATAAGTATCAAAAGACGTTTACCTGTAAACAGAAAATAAACCAAACGCGCTCACAAACAATAATGCGCTGCCGATCACACGATAAAAAACCACCGGATCAGCACTCACCAGCCGTGCATGAAATTTCAAACCAAAATAGTGGCCGATGGCTGTTGCAGGCAACAACCAGAGATGCGCCTGCAATTGTAAATCTACCCCGGCAATAATGAACGCCACCATCTTGATACTCACCAAAATAAACCAGAGCACAAACAAGGTGTCGCGCAATTTTTCGCGCGCGACGTGCACCATATACACCGTCATAATCAGCGGCGCACCAATCAATGAGGTGCCACTAATGTAAGCGCCGAGCGACAAAAAAATACCATCGCTCACCGGATGCGAACTCTTAAAAGGTTTGTTCAAAATATAGGTGATGGAATACACCGAGATAATCACAAAAATAATCGCACTCATAATATTCGCCGGAATCGTCAACAAACCGGCCACACCAATCAGCTTGGGGATAATCATTATCTTCAGGGATTTTTTCAGATAAACCCAATCTACTGTTGAAGGCTTTTTTTCTCCCGTCGCCATTTGTTTGCGATTGTTTTGCCACACCGTCAGCGTCGAAAAAATTAATAAATGCACCGCGATAATTGGCAAATACACCAGCGGGCGATTATCCACCAGCAACAACAGCGGCAACGCCATCATCGCCCCACCAAACCCCAAACCGGTGCGTACAAATCCGCTCCAGACGAAGATCAGTAAAACGAGGATGAGCTGAGTGAGGGAAAGGTCGGCCATGGGAGAAGTCCAATCGTGAAAGCGGGTACAAAGTAAAACTGAACCGTAATTTAGATTAACAGTCGTTGATCAAACGGATACTGTCTAGCACTAATAATTTCTGCATTGGCAGCAGCGACATGACGTGGATTAAACAGATAGTTGAAGCTGTGCGGCACTACCGCGCTGGGCACGCGCAATAACAGCGAGCTGCTGCCCGTTAACCATTCATCGCCAATCGCGCGAGTGAGTTCGCGATCATCTTGCCAATCGTCGGGCAGGGCGTTTTTGTGCAGATGAGACATACCCGTACGCTGGTTGTAGTTCACTTCCAGCAGTTGATAGCTAGCGGGGATTTCACTGAGATCCAACTCAAAATGCACCAACACTTCCAACATCGCCAGTGCCGGGCTTTCCGATAAATAGACAATAGGAATGCCGCGATTGTGCCAACGGCCGGACGCTCTCAGGCCACCTTTTCCCTGTAGATCGGCGTAGTTGCTGATTCTCCATAACTTCATGGCATAACGGTTCCCTTAAAGCCTCAACTAGGCGAAGTAGCCTTCATCTAGTTGGATAAGGGTTTCTTCAACCAAACTCGCACCCGGCTCGGTTTTTATCAGCTCCATGGCTGACAGACCATCAAATATCTTGCGCGGTTTGTTTAGCCACGCCATGGCTTTGTCTGCGCCTAACACCTCTTGCGCCAAAGCCGAAATTTTTGCCGCGCGCAACCAGCGCTCGGTTTCATCGGTGGTCAGTTTTTGGCCTTTTTCACGGCGATGGGTGAGCGTGCGCAGCGGAATGATCCAATCCAGGTCGCGCCGGTTAAACCCCTGATCGACCAACAAATCCACCGCCGAGGTGACAATACCCTCGCGGCTGACTCGCACGACATCCAACGGGGTCTTAAGACCAATATGGAGAATGGAACCCACCCGCGCCATTACGCGGGCAGATACGCCTTTATTGGCTTTTTCGGGAGTAAATTCGCTGTGTTGCATAGAGCCCTCAACTGAGAAACGGCAATTTGCCTAATTGTATATGGCAAATTGCCGATTTACCAGTTATCAGCCTATTCGACCGTCACCGACTTGGCCAGGTTTCTTGGCTGATCCACATCAGTACCCTTAATAATCGCCACGTAATAACTCAATAACTGTAATGGCAAAGTGTAGAGAATCGGTGCTAACCAGGGGTGGATGTGCGGTACATTGATGACGCGCATGGTTGCGTCTGATTCGAATTTTGCATCTTCATCGGCAAAGACATACAAGATGCCGCCGCGCGCGCGCACTTCTTCGACATTGGATTTTAATTTTTCCAACAAGTCGTTATTGGGTGCAACAACGATGATCGGCATATGTGCGTCGATCAATGCCAATGGGCCGTGTTTTAATTCACCGGCGGCATAGGCCTCAGCGTGAATGTAGGAAATTTCTTTTAATTTCAGCGCGCCTTCCATTGCGATGGGGTATTGATCACCGCGACCTAAAAATAATGCGTGGTGTTTATCGGCAAATTCTTCAGCGAGCGCTTCGATTTTTGGCGCGAGTGTTAAAGACTCTTCCAATTTAGCGGGAAGATTTTTTAATGCAGCGACCATTTCTTTTTGTTGTTCAGTTGAAAGGCCGTTGTATTTACCGATGGCCAGTACCAGCATCGCCAAGCCAACCAATTGCGTGGTAAACGCTTTGGTGGATGCGACACCAATTTCCGCACCGGCGCGGGTCATAAATGCTAAATCAGATTCACGCACCAGTGATGAACCCGCGACGTTGCAAATACTCAAGCTGCCTAAATAGCCGAGTTCTTTTGCTAAACGCAAAGCGGCAAGCGTGTCTGCAGTTTCACCGGATTGGCTGATGGTGACAACCATGCTGTTAGGTTGTACGAAGGATTTGCGGTAGCGGAATTCGCTGGCGATTTCAACGTTGCAGGAAATGCCGGAAAAAGTTTCCAACCAATAGCGCGCTACCATCGCGGAGTGATAGCTGGTGCCGCAGGCGACGATTTGGATGTGTTTTACTTTTTTGAATAATTCAGCAGCACCGTTGCCAAAAGTTTCATCCATTACCGATTCGCTGCTCAAACGGCCTTCGAGAGTATTCATCACTGCGTTAGGCTGTTCGTAAATTTCCTTGAGCATGAAATGACGGTATTGGCCTTTGTCTCCCGCATCGTAACTCGCGGTAGATTCGTGAATCTGGCGCTCAACGGCTTGGCCATCTTTATCAAAAATGCTAATTGTCGTGCGGGTAATTTCGGCTACATCGCCTTCTTCCAAAAAGATAAAGCGGCGCGTCACCGGCAAGAGCGCGAGCTGATCAGACGCGATAAAATTTTCGCCGATGCCCAAGCCAATCACTAGCGGGCTACCAGAACGCGCAACGACTAAACGCGATGCATCGTTTTTGTCCATCAACACAGTGCCATAAGCGCCGTGCAATTGTTTTACGGTTTTTTGTACGGCTGCTAATAAACTGTCCGTGTTTTTTAATTCTTTTTGCACCAGATGCGCGATCACTTCAGTGTCGGTATCTGAAG
>NZ_JBRFPI010000099.1:0-12449 GCF_053579595.1 Cellvibrio sp. | reverse complement strand
GTTTATCACGCAATCGACAACACAGTCAGCATCAGCGGCTCACCCAATATCGAAATCACCCACAGCAACTGCCCAAGTGTTGTAGTGTGGAACCCGGGTAGTGAAGCTGCTGCAAAAATTGCGGATATTGGCGAAGGTCAGGAACAATTTTATATTTGTGTGGAGCGTGGTGCAGTGCTTAGCGAAAAATGGCATTTGCCTGCAGGGACTAGCAAAAGTGCGTGGATGGAGTTTAAACAAATTTAAAAACGCAACAATAATAATTACCAATAAAAATGCCGCTGCTTTTCACAAAGCAGCGGCATTTTTTCATCAACTTATTGCGAATTACGCAGGCAGCAATTCTTTTACTGCATCGCGCTCTTCTTGCAATTCTTTCTCGGTCGCTTGCATACGCGCACGTGAGAATTCATTGATTTCCAAACCTTGTACGATTTCCCAATCGCCGTTTTTGCACACGCATGGGAAAGAGTAGATCAGGCCTTTTTCGATGCCGTAAGAACCATCGCTGTATACACCCATGCTCACCCAATCGTTCGCTGGAGTACCCAGAGCCCAATCGCGGATGTGATTGATTGCCGCGTTAGCAGCAGAAGCCGCAGAAGAAGCTCCGCGCGCAGCGATAATTGCAGCACCGCGTTGTTGTACAGTTGGGATGTAATCCGCTTCGTACCAGGCTTGGTCAACCAGGCTCAATGCTGGTTTGCCGTCAACCAAGGTGTTGTGCAGGTCTGGATACTGGGTAGATGAGTGGTTACCCCAGATCAGCGCTTTGGTGATGTTGTTGATGCTGGTGCCGGTTTTGGTAGCCAACTGTGACAGAGCACGGTTGTGGTCCAAACGGGTCATCGCAGTGAATTGACGTGGGTTGATGTTTGGTGCGTTGCGTTGAGCAATCAGAGAGTTGGTGTTAGCTGGGTTACCTACTACCAATACTTTGATGTTGCGTGACGCATGGTCATCAATCGCTTTACCTTGCACAGAGAAGATAGCAGCGTTAGCAGCCAACAGGTCTTTACGCTCCATGCCTGGGCCACGTGGACGTGCGCCTACCAGCAATGCGTAGTCTGAGTCTTTGAAAGCAACAGCAGGGTCATCGGTAGTAACAATGCCAGCCAACAGAGGGAATGCACAGTCATCCAACTCCATCGCCACGCCTTGCAGGGCTTTCAGCGCCGGGGTGATTTCCAGCAATTGCAGGATTACTGGTTGGTCTTTACCCAACATGTCGCCAGCAGCAATGCGGAACAACAGGGAATAGCTGATTTGGCCAGCGGCGCCAGTGACGGTAACTCTTACAGGTGCTTTCACGATGAGACTCCATTTATTCGGGTGATATTGGATAGGAAACGAAAGTTCGGCATTGTGTGCCAGGGTTTACTGCTAAGACGGGTGGGCATTATAGGCATTTGGGTAAAAAATTCACCCTGTTAATGCTATCGAATGAGAAAGATTCGCAGATTTTACAAGCGCTTTACTTGATGGAATTGACGGAAGACCAAAGCCTGGGGGGCAAAGGGGCACATTTATGCCCCGGGTCCACAATCCAGACACGAGCTCTGCATGTGCGGCCCCTTGTGTAACTTATGATTCAGATCGCGCAACGCGGTACGCACCCCCTCTTCAATTACTGGATGATAAAACGGCAACTCCAAAATCTCCGGCACAGTTAAACGAAGTTGAATAACCCACGCCAGCTGATGGGCGATATGTTCGGCTGCAGGACCAAACATTTCAGCACCTAATAGTAAACCTGTACCTTTTTCACCGTAGACTCGCAGCAGTCCGCGGTTTTTATTCATTACACGAGCGCGCCCCTGATTTTCAAAACTGACTTCACCGATTGCATAACAATTGCCGCAATTTTTTCTGATTTCCTCCAAATTCTGCCCAACACTGGCAATTTGAGGATCGGTAAATACAACGCTTAACGGCGTGCGCCGCAAGCCAGCGCGTATATCTTCAGGGTTCCTTAACGAACGCCCCGCATTACCGCCTGCAATTCGTCCTTCGTCAGCAGCCTCATGGAGCAAAGGAATGTCATTGGATACGTCGCCCGCAATATAAATTGAAGTGGAACCACACTGCCCTGTATATCGATCATGGAATGGAATTCCTCTATGACCCAATTCAATATCTGCATTTTCCAATGCGAGTGCATCGATATTGGGCCGACCTCCGGTTGCAGCAAGCACGTAATCAAAAGCTTCCTCGACCATTCCTTTTTCACGATGACGATATTCAACGATCACCGAGTCCTTTTCTGTGCGCACAATATTGATATAGGCATTTAAATCCAAACAGAATTCGCGGTTGAATTCAGCATCCGCATATTCACTGATTGCCGGATCTTTTATGAAAGGAAGTTCGCCGTTTTTGCCAAACACAGCAACCTTCACGCCCAGCCTGCTCAATGCCTGCCCCAACTCCAACCCGATTACACCAGCACCAAAAATTGCAATCGATTTGGGTAAGTTATCCAATTCAAACAAGTCATCACTGGTCAACAGACGTCCACCAGCTCCCTGAAGAAAATCGGGAATGACGGATATTGAACCAGTTGCGATAACAATTCGTTCAGCACGCATTTGCGACACAGAACCATCCGCCCCGGTTAATTCTAATTCGCGGGTAGAGATAAATTTAGCCCGGGCGTTGATTTTATGTTGGATAGGAAATTCATCAATAGCGTCCACAACAGAACTGACAAATTTATCACGCTCATATCTGATACGTTTCAAAACCGCTTGCCCATTGATAAAAAGCGTTGGGTAATCCACGCCAAACACACCGTTCTGGCTGGAGTGATGCGCGTGATCTGCCGCTGCAATAAGTAATTTACTGGGCATACAACCGACGCGTGCGCAGGTTGTTCCGTAAGCACTGCCCTCGATCAGAACCAGGTTATCCGTGTAGTTTCGCGCTTCGCGGTACGCGCTCAAACCGGCAGTGCCGGCACCAATGACAGCAATATCAACGTGACGTATTTTCATCAAATCCTCGCAACAGAAAAACACCACTTAATTTATAAATTCACACTATTTCATTCAGTGCGACAACACACATAGGCTCCAACCCGTTAACCTTGCACCATACGGGTTAATAAAACACTACCCTTACTCCGCACGAGACATAACCTCATCAAGATTACGTGCCACCAAACATTTACTCTCAAGAGCGCGCAGAAAACCAGGCAAACATTGGTAAGTGACATCGGGATGATTGTACCCAGGCCTTCCATCATGCATGAGCACAATATCCCCGGACTTTATTTGGCTCAGACGCCTCGCGACACCCACTTTGCTCCCCCAAAAACCCCAATCAATAATACTGCGGCTCCACAATACCGTAGTCATCTGCTCACGGTGCGCTTGCATGCCCATGGCAGTACGCAAACGTCCAAAAGGTGGGCGAAACCAGCGCGGTGTTAGTCCGGTAATAGTGTTAATCACCCGATTTGCCTGAATCACTTCCTGTTTAGCCTGTTCCGAAGACATCATCCAGGGATGACGATGACTGTAAGTGTGGTTACCGATGGAATGCCCCGCTTGCAGTATTTGCTCTACCAAATGCGGAAACTGCTCGGCCGCTTTACCCAATACAAAAAAAGTCGCTTTTGCCTGATGGTCTGCCAGCACATCAAGTATTTTCGGGGTATATATAGGGTCTGGCCCATCATCAAAGGTTAAACAAATCGAATGAGCCGGATTGATTTCTGATAATGCAATAATGTCTGGAGTTGGCACTTTATGCACAGGCGGAGGCAAAACACGATTGGCAGATGAAACAGAAGCGAGCCCCGTATTGTTATTGAATAAGAGGCTCATGCGATGGCTCCGGCGTAAAATTTTTAAGTAAACTCTGGCGGGTCAACCAATAGGCATGCGGTTGAACGCGATTTTTTTCCGCCGCAGCAAGATGCGGAAAAAATGTGTTTAACAGAATTTTAAAATATAACGTCCGAACCTGATTCAACATAGAATCTGGTAGGCGCTCAATAAGAAAACCCAATTTTTCGCCATGTGGTGGTAACCAGCTAACACCATGAAACGCTTTTACCATGACAAATTTTTCGTTCGCATGTACATCCAGTGCCAATTTCCTGAGAGATGACAAAATTAGCTTCCTGAATCGTAAAGCGTTGCGGATGTAATCTTTTGGATTAGCCGAAGAGCTGGCAAAACATTCGCGATTAAAATGTAAGATGGCCAACCAATCCCCAGGCTCAATCCAGGTGCCATCATTCATAATTCGACGCTCTCCCGCGTATTTTTCCAACGAAAAACTCAGTAACTCATCAAATTTTTCCACGCCGTGCCAGCGGTGCCAATAGGCCTCGTACCAGCACATGAATCGATAGAAAAAATGCCTCTTCATAATCCGAAAGCGCTCGTCGGCTCTATATAGCGGCCTTCATCCTCCTGTTGCAGGATATTTTCCAGTTCTGCAACAACTGCCATAGCCGCATCAGGCCGACCCAATTGATAAGCATTTCTTTTCATATTTCGCAACAGTTCTGTGTTATTGAACAGCTCTTCCAATACTTGGGGCAATTGTTCCAAGCCCGCTTGCAGCCCCACTTTATTGGTTTGCAAAAATTGCACGTTATGCGCTTCTTGCCCGCCTAAACAGCAGGTAGCAATAAAAGGTCGTCCACACGCGAGCGTTTCACTTAAGGTTAAACCACCGGGTTTCCCCACAACCACATCGGCAGCGCAAATCAAGTAACTGATATCGCTGCACCAGCCATACAATCTAAAACGATGCTGGTGATGTCTGGCGAGTTGTTGCAATGCCTCCATATCAGCCGTGTGCTTCCCTGCCGTCACCAATATTTGATAATTGTGATACTCGTCATTCAATAATTTTTGAACTGCATTTAAAACACCTATGCTGCACTGACCTCCAGTTATTAAAACGGTTGGGCATGAATCCAATCCAAGATGCGCACGCGCCTGGGACTGGGTAGGAATATTGGAAAATGCTGGCACAAGGGGGATTCCCGTTACTTTTATACGGTCTGCAGCTATACCCTGCTTGCGCAACTCTGCAGCAACGTCTTCATGACTAACACAGTAGATGTCCGTTGTGTTGCGCACCCATACACCATGCAAACCGTAATCGGTAAGCACACCTACTACGGGTTGTTTAATCAATCCCTTTTTAATGAAGTGTGATAGCAATGCATTCGGGTACATTTGGGTGGCAATTAAAATATCCGGTTTGTATTCATTGACAAACTTTCTTACACGCGCAGCAAGAATGTTAAAAATCAACACGAGCAATCCTTGGGTAAGAAGCCTTCCGGCTGGAATTTTATCGCGGTTGCAAATGCTGTTAATCAAGGTATTTAATAACGCACTATCAAAACTTTTATAAAATACAGGCAGTGAAAACCGGGAACGCTCAAACACTTCCGGAAAAAATCGTCGCTGCTGCTCCTCAAGAAAATCTATCAAATTTTGATCCGCAGGAATTTTTCCTGCGAGTTGGCGATAGAAATTTTTGTCCATGTCATACAACTTTTGATACAGCTCGGGCTGTTCCGCAGTCATCCTTAGATAACCGTCCTGAATGGCATTACTCACCTGACTATCGATCAGACTGGTGATATTCAAATATTCTGTTTCGACACCGGGATACCGGCACTGGAGCGCTATATCAATGGCTTCTGCAGCGCGAGTGTGGCCGTAGCCGGGGCTAGACGTGAGAAATAGGCATTTCATAATATTTCCTTTTTAAAATGCAGCGTATTTGTAACAGGTTCATCGTCATAATCTGCATGAGCGACAACCTCTAGCTTACAAACGAAGCTGCCGGTGTATCAATGAGAGCCTAAGATTAATCACCTCTTATGCGATCTTCGGTACGCCAAGCCACATATGAACTACTTCCTAAAACAGCGTTGTTTATACCCTTTGCGGAGTAAAAAGGTTATTCGTTAATATTGGTACTTAAGGATCATTTCCGTTAGGTCACGCAAGGGTACATCCAACCAATCCTGCCGGTGTTCTGTCTTGATAATTTCGCGGGCGCGATTATCCAAACAGAACAGTGCAAGCGCTGCGGCTTCACCACCACGTTGCGACCAGTGCTGAGCCAGTTCATTTGCAGCACCCACATAGGCATCATAAAAAGCCTCACTGGCCGCAGAGGTGTAAGCAACGACTAAACGACGAATTTCTTCACTATCGGACGACACGTTAGTTGTCTGCGCGTTGCGAATGGCTAACGCAGCAGCATCATTAAATGCACACAACATATCGGCGACATCCTGCAAGGGATTTTGATGGGAGGCATCTTCAAAGTTTACGAAATAGGCATCACCTGCCACGACCAGTACCTGTGCCAGATTGAGATTGCCATGAATACGTGTGCGTATACCGCCGAGTGCGCGAGTGCCGAGTTGCGCCATTAACTGCTGTATTTTTTCTGCACGTGCGATCAGCCAATTAGCATCGCGCGTGTTTTGATTACGTAATATTTCCAGCGCTTTGGCAAACCGCCGCGCAATAGCGTCTACCCATTCTGCGGTGTCTGCGGCGTGAATTGGCCGCACACCAAAACGTGGATCGTCACTTGGTTGTGCCAAT
The DNA here is from genome assembly GCF_053579595.1 of Cellvibrio sp. Classification (NCBI taxonomy): domain Bacteria; kingdom Pseudomonadati; phylum Pseudomonadota; class Gammaproteobacteria; order Cellvibrionales; family Cellvibrionaceae; genus Cellvibrio; species Cellvibrio sp. The sequence continues at coordinate 5,856 of NZ_JBRFPI010000099.1, read as the reverse complement.
ACAACATGCATTTCGCCCAATCGCTGGCCGAGTAAATTAGCAAAGCTTTTTAATTCCCGCAGTGCAGGATATTGCATGTCCATTGAGGAACTGCCGGCTGAAAGCTGGTCGCGTAATGCACGCTGTAAAGTATTTTGCGTCCACTGCCATGCATCGCCCTGGTTGCTAATAAAATCTTGCAAGATAATTAACGTGAAGGTTTCGCCTTGTGCAGTAACACGCTTCATCTCACCATAAATGGGAGCAATATTCGGAAATTTGTGATCGCCTAGATAGGCGCCAATCTCTACTTCAGGGTGAATACCTGAGAACACTTTACGCATCGGCTTCAAGCGCATTTTCTCGCCGACAATGACTGAACCATTGATGCTCATTGTCGGTGCGAGATTAATATCCTCATCCAGAGCCGCATCAAAACTCGCTAACATTGGACGCGCAATAAAATGTAACTCTCCAGTACCAAAAGGCAGTACAGCAGACTCGCGCATGTAGCGCATCAGCTTGCGACTAAAGTCCGGAAGCGTGAAAGCATCTGTCAGTAAACCCACGCGCCGTTTTTGACGCAAGCGCGCTAAAGCTAATTGTTGTGAGGGCGTCCCCGCCAAATGATCAGCCACTACGCCCATGGGTAAAAAATATATTTCTTCCGTTGCGTCGCGCTGGACGGCTACTTCCGTCAATACCAACAAATCAGCAGGGTCGCCCAGCGGAAGCGCATAGCGCAGCTCTACTGAGGAAATTGGACGCCCCGACAGTGCAAACCAGGGACATTTCGGCAAATACATTGGTAAGGATTCCGTTTCAATATGTGCGCGCACCGGTTCGGATTCAATTAATTCAAGGAGGCTCTGCTTGACAATAATGGTCGTGAGCTCAGGCATGGGTTCGACTGGCGCCACATACCAGCTGGGCATTTGGGCCTCACCCACCAATAAAAACCAATAAAAACCATAGGGTGGTAAGGTGAGCTGGTAATTCAATTTACTGATTAGTGGAAAAGACGTTCCGCCAATGAGCTCAACCGGAATTTTCCCGGCATAGGCTGACAAATCCAGCTCAGCTGCCTGTGCTGCACGGCTCACATTTGCCACGCACAAAATAATTTCACTCGCACCTTCAGCATTTGAATACTCTCGTAAATAAGCGAGTATCCGGCGATTAGCAGGAGTTAGCATTTTTAAATTGCCGCGCCCAAACGCTTTTTGTTGTTTGCGAATGGCGAGAATACGCCGCGTCCAATTGAGCAGCGAATGCGTATCGCGCGCTTGCGCTTCAACATTCACACTTTGAAAACCGTAAAGTGGGTCCATAATTGCCGGAGCGATAAGACTGGCCGGATCAGCGCGGGAAAAACCGCCATTGCGATCATCGGACCACTGCATGGGTGTGCGCACGCCGTGACGGTCACCAAGGAAAATATTATCGCCCATGCCAATTTCATCGCCGTAATACAGGGTTGGCGTACCGGGCATCGAGAGCAACAAGCTATTCAATAATTCAATGCGGCGACGGTCGCGCTCCACCAATGGTGCCAAGCGGCGGCGTATGCCCAAATTAATCCGCGCGCGCTGATCCGCCGCGTAGTGATTCCACAAATAGTCGCGCTCTTGATCAGTCACCATTTCCAACGTCAATTCATCGTGGTTGCGCAAGAAAATCGCCCACTGGCAATTGGCGGGAATCTCCGGCATTTGCCGCAAAATATCGATAATAGGAAAGCGATCCTCCTGTGCGATAGCCATGTACATGCGCGGCATCAATGGAAAGTGAAATGCCATATGGCATTCATCGCCGTTGCCAAAATACTGTTGGATATCCTCTGGCCATAAATTGGCTTCTGCTAACAACAAGCGATCGGGATAATTTGCGTCTAATTCCGCTCGAATCTTTTTTAACACTTCATGGGTCTCCGGCAAATTTTCGTTGCTGGTACCTTCGCGCTCAACTAGATAGGGAATTGCGTCCAAACGCAAACCGTCAACACCGAGATCGAACCAAAAGCGCATGATACTCAGCACTTCTTTGAGTACGTCGGGATTATCAAAATTCAAATCCGGTTGATTGCTGTAAAAACGATGCCAAAAATATTGACCTGCGAGCGGGTCCCAGGTCCAGTTGGAACTCTCCGTATCTGAAAATATAATTCGTGTCCCTTCATATTTTTGATTGGTATCAGACCACACATAAAAATTTCGTGCCTTGGAACCTTTTTTTGCGCGCCGGGATTTTTGGAACCACGCATGCTGGTCAGATGTATGATTAATGACTAGTTCAGTAATAATCCGCAATCCCCGCTTATGCGCCTCGCTAATAAATCGCCGCACATCACCCAAGCTGCCATACGCAGAATGTACATTGCGGTATTCCGCAATATCGTAACCGTCATCGCGCATCGGTGAAGGATAAAAAGGCAATAACCAAATGGCATTGACGCCAAGGTCAACAATGTAATCCAGCTTCTCCATTAACCCTACAAAATCCCCTACTCCATCATTATTAGCATCAAAAAACGACTTCACATGTGCCTGATAAATAATGGCGTCTTTGTACCAAGTGATGTCATTAAGAAAATCGTTCTTAATAAAATTGTCGCTGTTGCTTTTTTCGGTCATAGAAGTTCGCTTCCACGCGATAGGATTATTGATAGGTATAACTGAATGACAGCCATCCCACTGTGCGGCATATAACATATGCACCGAATTCACAGGCAGGGCTTTTTTATTCCACTTTTTTACCTTTTTTAGTTTTAGGTTAGATACCACACCGAAGCCCCTCACTTTTCTTGGCAGCATTAACCCAAGGCAGGTAGTAAACCTATCGCCAAACCCATCTGGTTTAACAGATCAATTTTTCAAACCAGATTTATAAGGATCAATCCAAACAGAGGTACTAACCATGACTATCAAAAAACTACTGACCAATAGCGCACTTGTATGTATTTTCGGTGCAACATCCAGCCTTGCATTTTCCTTGGATAAAATTGATGCCGATGATTTTGTCGAAGAAGTGTCAGCCAAAGGCGTCGCTGAAGTTGAAGGTGCAAAATTGGCATTGGAGAAATCAAGCTCCTCCGATGTGCAAGCGTTCGCACAAAAAATGATAAGCGATCACACCGCTGCCAACATGGAACTGGCAGGCATTGCAAGCCGGAAAAATCTTGAAGTGTCAGATGAAGCAGAGCTGACCACCAAAGCGAAAAAATTCGTATTGGAACAGCGCGATGGTGAATCATTTGACGAAGCCTATGCAAAAAATCAGGTTTCAGCCCATGAAGATACTATCGAGCTATTTCAGCAAGCTGCAGTATCAGATGACGCAGAAATCGCCGCATTTGCCAAACAAACTCTACCCAAATTGCAACACCATTTAAAAATGGCAAAAGCGTTGGTCGCTGCACACGACAATGAATAAATCAGCAACGTCCTTCTGCTGCGTAGCGATTTGATCGCTGCGCTGCAGAAGGAGGCTACTTTGAACACGAACAGGTATTTCTTCAACGCATTCTAATGGCACAAAATCCGGGAGATTCCTATGGCCATCGGCAGCAAGCAAAAATATACCGCCACCCAAAAACGAAAAGCGGAACACATTGAAGAAAGTTATGAAGCCAAAGGCGTTTCGCATGAAAAAGCGGAACAAATTGCCTGGGCAACGGTAAACAAGCAATCGGGCGGTGGTGAGCTCTCCGGTTCCGGCACTACGACACCGGAAGCAATAAAAGAAGCGGCACGTAAAGATTCGGCGGAGCATGCAGCAGAGACACGGCAAGCAAAAGCGGAACCCAATGCACTTGAAAAGCAATCCATCGCCGCATTGAGATCGAAGGCGCGCAAAAAACATATTAGCGGCCGCTCTACAATGAGCAAAGTTGAGCTCATTCTGGCGCTAAGAAAGACACGTTGACATTACGTTGTAAAATTTTGTGCGTATAAATGTGTCCATAAAGGTATTGTCATGAATTACGACTGGGCAGAGCATATTCCTGAATTAACCTTTCTAGCAACTGCGTTAATCACCCTTGTTGTACTTTCATTAGTCGCACCAGGGGTTACATTTTTACTGACCCGCATAGCCAAACCTTTTTCTTTTGCGCGCGATTTACTTGAACGAATAAAGCCCCCTCTGCATTTTTTAATTCCACTTATTGGTTTGCAAATTGTGTGGCGCTCAGCTCCGGAGACACTCCGCTTTGCGGGAGCGGTTAACCACCTGATCACGCTGGCCATCATTGCGGTGGTTATCTGGTTGGGATTGCGTTTTGTCGACGCAGGGCGTCAGGTTATTTTTAAACGCCATCCTATTCAAGTGAGTGACAATCGCACAGCACGCAAAATTCACACACAAACCCAAGTGCTGGTCCACACACTGTCTTTTTTCGTTATTTTATTCGGTGTCGCCGCCATGTTAATGACCTTTCCCGGGGCAAAACAAATCGGCGCCAGCTTGTTAGCGTCTGCGGGTTTAGCAGGGCTGGCCGTAGGTTTCGCGGCGAAACCCGTATTAGCCAATTTGATTGCAGGATTACAGATTGCAATTACCCAACCACTCAGTCTCGACGATGTGGTGATTGTGGAAAATGAATGGGGGCGGATCGAAGAAATTACCAGTACCTACGTCGTAATCAAAATTTGGGATGAGCGACGCCTTATAGTGCCGCTGCAATATTTCATTGAAAATCCGTTCCAAAATTGGACGAGGGAATCTACCCAACTATTGGGTTCATTATTTTTATGGGTCGACTATGCAATGCCGCTCGATCCTTTACGCAGTGAACTGGAGCGTTTGTGCACACAAGTACCGGAATTATGGGACGGCCGTGTAAGCAATATTCAAGTCACCGATACTAGCGACAAGGCTATTCAGTTACGCATTCTGGTTAGTTCTAGCAATGCCAGCAACAGTTGGGATTTGCGCTGCTTACTACGCGAAAAACTGGTGCAATTTATTGCAACCAACCATCCCGATTATTTGCCGCAGCTGCGAACCAATTATTTTGAAGACCCGTTGATGCCACCAAAAAATTCATTACCCGCAGGAGCCGTTAATCCGGCCGCTATGACCGATATTTACACACAGCAGGATAGTAACAACCAACCGAAAAAATAAGCCACCCATTATGGTTTACACATTGTCAGCCGGAGAATTTATGTCCACCGCTATTAACACGGCGCTAATCGCATCTGCTCACGCTCAGCAACGAACCCAAAAACTTTCACCGCCGCAAAATACGGACGGTGCGCCGGCTCGCAAAATCAATATCTTATTTGTTACATCCGAATATGCCGGGCTGGTGAAAGTAGGTGGACTTGGCGATGTATCCAAGGCATTACCCAATGCGCTGCTGGAACACCATGACGTACGCATTTTAATTCCCGGTTATTCGCAGGTAATCAATAGCGGTTATCCAATTACTATTATCGACAATATTGATGCGCATGCAGACTTGCCTGCGTGCAAAATTGGTCGCATGCAAATGGGTTCCGGGCCAATTATTTATGTGGTGATCTGCCCACAATTATATGAGCGCGAAGGCACGCCCTATTGCGATACTGCGGGACAAGACTGGGCCGATAATCCGGAACGTTTTGCGCGTTTTGCGCTCGCGGCTGCCGATATCGCAAAGGGTCGGCTGGAAATGCAATGGTATCCCGACCTTGTGCATGCGAATGATTGGCCAACTGCGTTAACTCCCGCTTACATGGCATGGCGCGACCAAACAACTCCCTGCGTTTTCACTATTCACAATCTTGCCCATCAAGGGCTTTGTGAACCACAAATGGCAAACACCTTAGGCTTGGCGCCACAGGCATTTACCATCGACAGCATGGAATTTTACGCCAAGCTTTCATTTTTAAA
>NZ_JBRFPI010000098.1:0-12568 GCF_053579595.1 Cellvibrio sp. | reverse complement strand
ATATTGATTACGCCCATCACACCAAAAGTGATGGCGAGGCCAATAGCGGAGAGCAACAGCACTGAGCCTAAACTCAAACCAAAGAAAATATTTTCGGTTAAACGAAAGGCGGCTATGCGGTCTTCAATTGAATCCAGCGCAAATTGTGCCTGTTGTTTGACTTTTGCATCGGCATCATTGGTGGCGATTTCCAATAAAGCAGTGCGTACTTCTTGTTGCAGGCTACCGCGCAAAATCTGGATTGCATCCAAACGCATTTGCTGTTCACTGCTTTGCAAATTCATCAAGGCTACTGCGGCGGTGATGGCAGTACGCACGTCGTCATCCGGCTCGGTTTTTTGGCGCTCTTGTAACAGTGCAATAATATCTTCGTCCACGCCGTCGGCGATCATGCGATTGACTGCATCCAAACGTACATCAGCGTTTTTATCATTTAAGTTTAACGCGGCCAGCACCGTGCGTAGTTGGGTGCGCATGGTGTTGTTGATGGGCACACGTTTGAGTGATTCGGTGGCATCAGGAGCAATTTTTTCGCCGCTGATCGCGTTCACATAATTGCCAGATTTATCAACGACAGCGACAACTGGGTCACTGGATTTTTCGGCATAGAGGCTACCCTGTTGCAACGCGGCAATGACACCTGCAACGCGTGGGTCATCGAGCTTGCCCAATTTTTTAGCGGTTTGTGCGCGCTTGGGTAAACTGCCTTGGGTTAAGGCTTTGACGAGGGTGTCGAATTCAGGTTCTGCAATGGCAGATATTTCTGTTGGCGTAGCGTCGCTGGTAGTTTCTGCGATGTTGGCTGGTGTGGCCGCGTCTTGCGCAAAAACCGACGCTGCGCAGCAAAGTGATAATACTAGTATCAACTGCACTTGCCATCTTCCAAATAGCTGCATTGGATTTCGCATAATCTTGTCTCTGTAAAAGCAAATTGAAAATAATTTTTTTGGTAAGGCTTTTTTAATTTTTAGGTGATCTTTCTATTAATCTTTTTTCAAACGAATCTGTGGTGAGAGCAACTCGCTCCCAAGTTCAGCTTGGGAGCGAGTTGTATGCCGCTATTACTGCGCTGCAGCACCTAAGCATTTTTTGGTTTTGGTGTTGTAATTACCGCATTTCAATTTAATCCAATCTGATTCAAGATCTTTTGAACCATCAAGGAAATCAGACCATGCGTCACCTGGAACCAAACCGTCGGTTTGTGAAACGGTAAGGAATTGACCGTCTTCCTGGATTTCGCCAATCAATACGGGTTTGGTGATGTGGTGGTTCGGCAACATTTTGCTTACACCGCCAGTCAGGTTAGGTGCTTCAACACCGATGATGGCATCAACCACTTTGTCAGTATCAGTAGTACCGGCTTTCTCAACGGCTTTAACCCACATGTTGAAACCAATGTAGTGTGCTTCCATTGGGTCGTTGGTTACGCGTTTTGGATTTTTGATGAAGGCTTTCCATTGCTTGATGAAAGCAGCGTTAGCTGGATTGTCTTCGCTCATGAAGTAGTTCCATGCAGCAAGGTGACCTACCAGTGGCTTGGTATCGATACCGGAAAGTTCTTCTTCACCTACAGAGAAAGCAACAACCGGAATATCTTCTGCAGTGACTTTTTGGTTGCCGAGTTCACGGTAGAAAGGTACGTTCGCATCACCGTTGATGGTAGACACTACGGCAGTCTTTTTGCCCGCTGAACCAAAACGCTTGATATCAGACACAATGTTTTGCCAATCGGAATGACCAAATGGGGTGTAGTTGATCATGATGTCTTCTTGCGCAACACCTTTGGATTTCAAATAGGCTTCCAAAATTTTGTTGGTGGTACGTGGATAAACATAGTCAGTACCAGCCAATACCCAGCGCTTCACTTTCATTTCTTTCATCAGGTAATCAACAGCAGGGATTGCTTGTTGGTTTGGTGCAGCACCTGTGTAGAACACGTTGCGTGAAGATTCTTCACCTTCGTATTGCACGGGATAAAAAAGCACGCCGTTTAATTCTTCAATTACTGGCAATACTGATTTGCGCGAAACAGAGGTCCAGCAACCGAAGATTGCTGCGACTTTATCCTTGGTTAACAATTCACGGGTTTTTTCGGCAAACAATGGCCAGTTTGACGCTGGGTCAACCACAACGGCTTCCAATTTTTTACCGAGCAAACCACCTTTTTTGTTTTGCTCTTCGATCAACATCAGCATGGTGTCTTTCAGGGTGGTTTCTGAAATTGCCATAGTGCCAGACAGTGAGTGGAGTACACCCACTTTAATGGTGTCAGCGGCAGCAGCGCTAAACGATGCGATGGTCAGGCCGCAGGCGATACCGAGTGCCCCGACATGTTTTGCTATCTTCTTCAGCTTCATGGGTCTTTCTCCTAGATGGTTTTAATGACTCAGTGGTTTTAACTTTGGTGCTATGTTGTTTGTATAAACACCATTTTCCGGTAACGCTGTTAACGCTAATCGTGGGTGACAGATTTTTCTTCCTTAATCATTTTTTATGTGCTTCAGGCATAAAAAATGTTGTCACTCTATTTTTAAAAGTGTCGCAATTAATCCGGGTTCTGCTGCTGTGCTTCATAGAGCATGTGCAGTGTAATTTTCCGCACTTCGGCTTTACTCGCTTCGATATGCGTTTTTAAATAACTTTTTACATCCTCTGCGCGCCGTTCAATAATTGTGCGCAGGATTTTGGCGTGCTCATCGTAGGTCGCTTCAATGCGGTTGCGCTGGGTGAAATCGATCCGGCGAATAATGCGCAAGCGCTCAGTAATATCGTGATGGATGCGTGCCATTTCAGTGTTGCCGGTGGCTTCAATCAATTGTTCGTGAAAGCGTTCATCCAATGCACAGACGGTTGGGCCATCTTCCAAACGGTCTTCCGGTTTTACTAGCCAGATTCGTTTTAAATCTTCCAGCGGTGGCGCTGGTTCCATTTCGCATAATTTTTTAACTGCTGCCAGTTCCAGTACGATGCGTACATCGTAAAGCTGTTCAAATTGTTTAAAGTCAAAAGGTTTGACCTGCCAGCCGCTGCGAAAGGAAACATCGACAAAACCTTCGCGTTGCAGGCGCGCTAGCGCTTCACGTACCGGGGTACGGCTTGCTGCCACACGCTCGGCGATTTCATTTTCGCTAAACCGGTCGCCGGGCAATAAGCGAAATGAAAAAATATCGTCTTTAATTGTTTGATAAATACGCTCCGTTAAATTGGTGCGCGGTTCATCGGCTTTTTTTTTGGTTTTGTCGTGTTTGACTAATTTCATACTCGCTACCTTTTTTTCCCCCTCCTAACCTCCCCCTTAAAAATAGGGAGGGACTGATCAGTGCCTCCTTCAGTTCCTCCCCCTGACAAGGGGGAGGTTGGGAGGGGTTGAATTAATAAAAGGCCCGGGTTAATCCTCCTCAAGCACCAGCAACAAATCGCCTGCATTTACTTGTTTGCCTGGCTCGCAATGAATCGAACCAATTTTTGCAGCGCGATCGGCATATACCGAAAATTCCATTTTCATCGCTTCCACAATTAACAGTGGTTGATCTACTTCTACTAATTGGCCTGGCTCAACCAACAGTTTCCAAATGTTGCCGCTGATATCGGCGGTAACGGCATGGCCGTCAACGTCAATCGGGCCAGTCGATACTTTTGCTTGTAATGCTGCATCAACTTGCTTTTCTTCATCGGCTTGCCAGAGCGCAACTTCTTTGGTGAAAGCGGCTTGTTGTTTGGTTTTAAATTCAGCAATGCTCGCGGCATTGTCGTGCAGGAATTGTTCGTGTTCAGCGAGGCTAAAATAATCTTCTTCAATACGCAGGCTTAAACGGCCTTCGCGGAATGCTTCGCGCTGTGCCGTTAATTCTTCTTCAGTTACTTCGTAATAGCGCACGCGGTCAAAGAATTTTAATAACCAGGGTTCGCCATCTTTGAAGATCGGGTTTTTGAGGAATTTATTCCAGATCGGCAGTGTCCGCCCTACAAGCTGGTAACCGCCGGGAGAATCCATACCGTAAATACACATATATACGCCGCCGATTCCTACCGTGCCTTCGGCGGTGTAAGTGCGCGCCGGATTATATTTGGAAGTGAGCAAACGATGACGCGGGTCAACCGGTACTGCGCAAGGTGCACCGAGATACACATCGCCCAAACCCAACACCATGTAGCTGGTTTCAAACAGAATTTGTTTTACTTGCTCAACGGAATCCAGGCCATTAATACGACGCATAAATTCAGTGTTGCTCGGCAACCAGGGCGCTGTATCGCGCACGGATTGGCGATAGCGTGAAACTGCATCCAGTGTGGCCGAATCTTCAAAGGCCATCGGCATATACACAATGCGGCTCGGTACTTTGGTGTCGCGGGCATCGCCGAGTGTTTCTTCAATTACCAATAATTGATTGATTAATTGCTGTTGATGAATGACGCGGCTGTCGTAATTAATTTGCAGGGAGCGCACACCGGGCGACAATTCAATCACGCCTTCAATCGGTGATGCTTTTAATGCTTCCATCAACGCGTACACGCGCAGGCGTAAACTCAATTCAAGAATATTGTCGCCATATTCGAGCAGGATATATTTGTCGCCTGCCTGGCGATAACTGACCAACGGGCGGCTACCCTGCGGTGGCAATGCGGCAACGATACAATCGGAAATGGTGTTTTCCGGTTTAACAATGGGCGCGAGTAGTACTTCCGGTTGTACACTCAGGTTTTCAATTGCACGATCAATGGATAATTCCAGAGCCAGAGCTGCATCAAAACTTAACCGTTTGAAGCGAATTTTATCGCCGGGTTTTACCTGGCCAACCTTCCATAATTCCGCTTTTACAATCGTAACCGGGCAAACAAATCCACCGAGGCTGGGGCCGTCTTTGGTGAGGATGACTGGCATATCGCCGGTGAAGTTAATGGAGCCAACCGCATATTCGGTATCGTGAATATTGGATGGGTGCAGACCGGCTTCACCGCCGTCACTGCGTGTCCATGTAGGCTTTGGTCCATTCAGGCGAATGCCCAAACGGTTGGAGTTGTAGTGCACTTCCCATGCGGTTGAAAAAAACATGTCAATCGCATCTTCAGTGAAAAAATCTGGCGCGCCGTGTGGACCGTAAAGCACACCGATCTCCCATTCACTTGGATAGCTCGGGATTAATTCAACAGGTGCTGCTGCAGCGTCGTAAACCGGTGCCGGAGTAGTGCAGGCGGCAATTGCCGGATTGCTGATCGGCAGCATATCGGTGGCGCGCAAGGTGCGACCAGCGTGGCCACCAAATTGGCCGAGTGCAAAAGTAGAGCGGCTACCTAAATACACTGGTACATCAAAACCATTGCGCACCGCGAGGTAACCGCGACAACCTTGGTCAGCTTTACCGATCTCCAGAATTTGTCCGGCTTTAATGGCAACCGGTTGCCAGAAAGGAATTAATTCACCATCAATTTTTGCGGGTGATGTTGCACCCGTCAGCGCGATGGTTGCATCGCGATGGAATTTTAATTTTGGCCCGATGATGGTGTATTCCAGCGCGGCGGCACTTTCATGGTTGCCGACAATACGGTTGGCTAAACGGAATGCGTAATCATCCATTGGACCTGAGGGCGGAACACCAATGCTCCACAAACCGACACGGCCGGGATAATCCTGAACGCTGGTGTAAGTGCCTGGCTGTAATACTTCTACAACGGGCGCTTGATATTCAAAGCTGGCTAATTTATTGGTGGCAACATCACCGCTGCCAAAAAAATCGGTTGCGATAATTTGACGTAAGTAATCCAGATTGGTGGCGATACCTGCTGCGCGGGTTTCGTTCAGCGCGGTTTTCATTTTGCTAATGGCATCAGCGCGATCTTTACCGTACACAATAATTTTGGCGATCATCGGATCGTAATAGGGCGATACTTCTGTTCCAGTAGAAACCCAGGTGTCAATACGCGCTGATTCGGAAAAATGTACATCGGTTAATACGCCGGGCGATGGTTGGAAATCGCGCACTGGATCTTCGGCATACAAACGCACTTCAATAGCGGCGCCTTTCGGATTGATTTCGATATCCAGTTTTGGCGGAGTACCGGCTGCGGTGAGGATCATCCACTCAACCAAATCGACACCGGTACAGGCTTCAGTGATGGGGTGCTCTACTTGCAAGCGGGTGTTTACTTCCAAAAAGTAAAACGCATCGCGCGCGGCATCGTAAATATATTCAATAGTGCCAGCTGAGCGATAATTAACTGCTTCACCCAAGCTTTTGGATGCGGCCAATAATTTATCGCGCGTGGCAGCAGGCAAATTGGGTGCGGGAGTTTCTTCAACCACTTTTTGGTTGCGGCGTTGCAGTGAGCAATCGCGTTCACCCAGTGCGAGAACATTGCCTTTGCCATCGCCAAAAATTTGTACTTCCACATGACGGGCGTTATCGACAAAACGCTCGAGGAATACACCACTATCGCTAAAAAAGTTTTGCCCTAAACGTTTTACGCTTTCATAGGCGGCAATTAATTCTGCTTCGTTGTTGCAGCGAGTTAATCCGATACCACCGCCACCGGCAGTGCTTTTTAACATCACCGGATAGCCGAGCTGCGCGGCAGATGCGACTGCTTCGTCAATTGAACCCAACAAGCCTGTTCCAGGTGTAAGTGGCACGCCAGCTTTTTCGGCAATTTCACGCGAGGTGTGTTTCAAACCGAATTCGCGAATTTGTGCGGGAGTTGGGCCACAAAATGCGATGCCTTCTGCTTCACATTGCTCACAAAACTTGGCGTTTTCAGAGAGAAAGCCGTAACCGGGAATAATTGCCTGAGCACCCGTTTCCTTTGCGGCAGCGAGAATTAAATCGGATTTCAAATAACTTTCGGCGGCCGTATTACCACCAAGGCAGATAGCTTTATCGCAGGCGGTGACATGCGCGGAGTTGCGGTCGGCATCGGAATATACCGCAACCGATTCGATGCCCATTTTTTTCAGGGTCTTGGCAATGCGTACCGCGATTTCCCCGCGGTTGGCGATAAGTACGGTCTTCAACATGATTCTTCTCCGACTGTAATTTTTAAATTACTTTTGTAGTGATTTAATGTAGGTGCGCCATCCACCCAAATGCGTAATGTCCGTTGCGCCATTCACGGCCGCGCCTTCACAAATAAAACCTTTTACTTCGCGACCATCGTACAAACTCAATGTACCTATACCCAGCGGCGCAGGAATTAATGCAACAAAACTGCCGAACTGCTGTACGGGTACATCCCACAATTCCACAATAATTTCTGCACCTTCCGCTGCGCGAATCAAACCGGGTTTGGGCGGTGTGGTATTGGGTAGTGCGAACAAACGGTAATTGCTTGCGGTGTAAGTGCTCTCAACAAAAATTGCCTTGCGTTCTTGCAGCTGCACATTGAGTGGCATGCCGGTTAAATGTGCGCCGACGACAGCGAGGCGAACATAACCTTGCGGTGCTGTATTTTTTAGCGCGAGTGTCGGTGTTGGTTTAGCAGTAGCACCCAGCGATAAATTAACGCTGCTGTGCCATTTTTTTCCGAAGGCGGCGAGTGCGGCGTCTTGCCATGCTGGCGCAATTAGCGTGATACCAAATGGCAAACCATCCGCGCGCATGGTGGCAGGCAGTGCGAGGGCAGAGCAGTCGGCGAGATTCACAAAATTGGTGTAAGTACCGAGTTGGCTATTCACCACAACAGGATCGGCGTTGACTTCGGTAATCGTAGGATGACGCGGTGATGTGGGCACCAATAGCGCGTCAACATTTTTCATTAATAGTTGTATTTCGCGCGCGAGATCAGCGCGGCGATACTCAGCGCGGTAGGCATCAGTCGCGGAAAAATTAACCGCGTTTTCAACAATTCCACGCACAACATCATTCATATCGGCGGCGTGCTCTTGCATAAATTCGGCAATGGCTGCGTGGCGCTCGGCAACCCAGGGGCCGCCATACAATAATTGTGCGAGGGTAAACATCGGCGTGAAATCGATGGTGACTAACTCAGCACCAAAAGCAGAAATATTTTCTAATGTTTCCAACCAAGCGGCTTCAGCTTGCGTATCGCCAAACCAATTGGGTGATGCGGGGATACCAAAGCGCGGCTTACTGGAAAAATAGGTTGCAGCAGCAGGCGCAACGCGTGAGTAGCCATCGGTAGGATCAAATCCTTCCATCACACTGGCCACGGTTTCTGCATCGTCCACGATGAGCGCAAAAACAGAAACACAATCGAGGCTGCGGCAGGCAGGTACAACACCGGTGGTGCTAAAACGGCCTTTGGTAGGTTTTAATCCGACGATATTGTTGAAGCCTGCGGGTACGCGACCGGAGCCTGCGGTGTCTGTGCCCAAACTGAATGGCACAAGTCCATGCGCGACAGTTGTTGCGGAACCTGAACTTGAACCACCTGAAACATAATCGGGTTTAAAAGAATTGGGTACAGCGCCGTAGGGAGAGCGAGTGCCAACCAAACCTGTGGCAAATTGGTCAAGATTGGTTTTGCCGAGCACAATCGCACCGGCTCGTTTAAGGCGCGCTACTGCAGTGGCATCAACCTCGGGAATGTATGTGAATGCAGGGCAGGCGGCGGTAGTGGGAATGCCTGCGACATCGATATTGTCTTTTACCGCGAAGGGTACGCCGTAGAGCGGCAGGTCGCCGGGGTTGCCCAGGTTTTCCAATGCACCGAGCTGAGCATCTAATTCGGTAGCTGAAACGATATAAATCCAGGCTGTGTCATCTGCTTTGAGTTGCGCGCGCAGATCTTGCAGCGCAGCGCGCGCTACCAAGCCTTCGCTGCGGTAAGCGTTCAGCCACTCATTAATCGTCCAGCCTGTTGTTTGCATCATTATCGTTCCCGCAGTCAAATCTTAAATACAATCTTGGATACAAGTTTGTATTCAGCAGAAACTGTGCCAAGTGAAATTGGCTCGTTGAATGCCCTCGTGCTACAAGCACAAAAACCTTGTTATTCAATGAGTTAAATGACGTATAAAAACGGAAACGGGGATGATTATGGTTGGGTTTTGCAGGGATTTTTATGCGCTGAAGTTGTGCGTGCGAATTTTAGATGGGAGCTAAATTGGTGCGAGTGGTTCTTATCTGCATATCTCAATTTTTATAAATATTGAGATATGGGTACGAGTAATCTATAGTTCATCTCAATATTGTTGGTTTTTGAGATTAGTTGAGATGATTAAGCGGCCACCAGCGGAATTAGACATTCCTAGTCTTTGGAAAAAGGCATGGGAGGGCTTGGATGATAAAAATGAAATGTTGAAAATCTTATCGTATGCAGTGCCAGTTGATGAAAAGGGGCGGTATTTACCTTTTGATGAGTTTAGGCATCGCGTACCTCAAGCTTTGGGTGTGAATTTAGCCTGGGCGTATGTCAAGGAGTCCAGGCGATCATCGCGTCACTCTTTGGATGTAACGGGCAGCTCTTTGGAAAAAAGCAGCTATTTTTCTACCTCAATATTGCAGAAAACTAAAACGTTAGTTGATCAGTCTACTACCACTGCAGCGTTGGAATGGGCAAACAGAAAAGTAGGCGAAGAGCAGAACATTTCTTACATGCTGGAAGATTTATTTGAAGATGAGGCAATCAGTAGTAGTCAGCTAGAAGGTGCAGCCACAACTACCTTAATTGCAAAGGAGATGATCAAGCGTAAACGTGAGCCACGCAGTATTGACGAGAGAATGATTGTTGGCAATTTTAAAATGATGCAGTTTGTATGGGATAAGCGATCATTACCATTAACTACTGATCTAATAAGAGATTTACATTCTATTGGGGTAACGGGTATCGATGATGAAAAGTACGCTCCCGGTGCTTTTCGTGTGACTGATAATGTGGTTGTTGAAGATCGAGATGGAAACATAGTGCATCAACCACCTCCGTTAACAGGGCTTGAGGACCGTTTGCAATCACTGTGTGACTGGATGAATACCGATCATGATGAAATAGAAAGCCAGAGCTATATTCATCCACTTGTAAAGGCGATATGCATTCACTTTGTAATAGGTTATGAGCACCCATTCAATGATGGAAATGGCAGGGTTGCCAGGGCGTTGTTTTACTGGTTTATGTTCAAGAAGGATTACGGTGCATTCCGTTATATATCGATCAGTAATCTTTTGAAAGATGCTGCGACACAATATGGAAAATCGTATTTGTATACCGAAACCGACGAAATGGATATGACATACTTTATCGATTATCAATGCTCGGTGATTATGCGTGCTGTTGCTGCGTTTAAAGCACACTGCCAAAAATCGGTTGAGAATATTGCATCATTTAATGCGTGGTTATTTAACGCAGGCATTTATGGAAAACTGAGTGAAAAGCAAAAAGTGGTTTTTCAAGTCGCCAAAAGTAGTCCGAATACAATTTTTACCGCAAGGTATATCGAAGAAAAACTGAATTGTTCTTACAACACCGCCGCCACCGTATTAAATGGTTTAGTTGAACTAAATCTCTTTGATAAACAAAAAGACGGCAAAGAGTGGATTTATTCATTGCGTGATAAACAAGATATCCAGAAAAACTGGATCTCTTAAACACTGTTAGGGATGTATGTATGGCCATGAATTGGAAACAACTACTCTGCGCTGACCGCTTGGGTAATCGCACAGCAAAACATGAGGAGGGGCGGTCGCCGTTTCACTCGGATCACGACAAGATTATTTTCTCGGGCGCTTTTCGTCGCCTTGCGCGCAAAACGCAAGTACATCCGCTGGCCACAAATGACCATATTCATAACCGTATGACACACAGTTTGGAAGTGGCTTGTGTGGGGCGTACGCTCGGCATCCGTGTGGGCCAGGCGTTAAAAGATAAAGGTGATTTGCCTGCGCATATTTGGCCAACCGATATTGGCGATATCGTACAAGCCACTTGCCTTGCCCACGATATTGGCAACCCGCCGTTTGGTCATACCGGTGAAGATGCTATCCGCAACTGGTTCCAAAAAGAAGGTGCAGAATTTTTAAGGGATTTATCGCCCTCTGAGCAAGATGATATCCGAGTGTTTGAAGGTAATGCGCAGGGTTTACGCGTGTTGACTACCTCTGAGTATCACCAATTTCATGATGGCATGCGTTTGACTTATGCAACGCTAGCGTCATCAATTAAATATCCCTGGACTTCATCACCCACCGTTTTAGGACAGCGCCCAAAAGATGCCAAGTACGGCATTTTTCAAACGGAATTGGCACATGTGCATGAGATCGCACAAAAAACCGGTTTGATTGAAATGGGACCCGATTGGTATTGCCGCCATCCGTTGGTGTATTTGATGGAAGCGGCGGACGATTTTTGTTACGGCATTATTGATTTGGAAGACGGTTTGGAAATGGGCATTCTCAATTGGAATGAAATTTATGAATTGTTGCACCCTGTAATTTCTGATTCTGCACAGTTACCGGAATTGGAGCGCTTGCTGAAAAAGGTTAACGACGGACGCAAGCCAGCGCTGGTGCGCGGTAAAGTCATCGATGCATTTATCAATGCCGGTACAGCCGCGTTTATCAAGCACCAGGATGCTTTTTTGCGCGGAGAAGTGCAGGGCGATTTGATTTCGCTTTGTGATCCCAAAGTAAAAAATGCAGTGCAAGCCGCAAAGGATTTAGCCAAGCGAAAAATATTTAATCATTCGCGTCGGGTCGAATTGGAAATTGGTGCTTATACAGTGATAGGGACTTTGTTGAATACGATTTGCTCTGCTGTCTATGCATCGCTTGGCGATGTGTCGCAAATGACTTACAAAGACAATCGAGTAATGGCCTTGATTGGCGAGAATAATTTCCATCCTGATGTAAGCAGGCGTGGAGAAAATTACAAATATCTGGCGCTGATGGCCGTGATCGATTACATCAGTGGCATGACCGATAACTATGCGACTAATCTTGCTAAACAATTTAATGGTATGGGGTATTCGCAATACTAGTCAGTTGCTGCTTAAGTCATGGTGATAGGGAGGGGGCGGCTACTGTTGTGCGGTGGCGTGAGCTGAACTGCACCTGTCGAGCTGGAGTGGTCGCCAGCTTTTGGGGTGCAGTTTGGTAAGTGCAATTTTCAGCGTGTTAATTTGTGAGTTATTTACTTCGCGCCAGCCGCTTCCAAAGCAACTGCGTATTCTTCGCCATTGCGATGGGCTTTTACGACTTGCAGGAAGGTTTTGCCTTCCGGGCCGATTGCGTTTACATCTTTACCGGCTTCGATAAATAATTTTACAAAAGTGCCAAAGTTTTCGCCGCGCATGCCGCGATAGGCTTTTTCCAATAAATGGAAATCTGCATTGATGCCAGCAGGTGCGGGGTAATCCAAAAAGGTGGCGATGCGGGCTTCGTCGAAGATTTCGCCGAGGACTTTTTCTTTGTCTTTGCGTAGGCTCATTTCAATTCTCAACCGTTTAATTTTTTAATTAATAATTCATTCAGCGCTTGCGGATTCGCTTGGCCTTTTGATGCTTTCATCGCCTGGCCCACAAAGAAGCCGAGCATTTTTGCGCGTTTATCTTCGGCGGCGGCGCGATAGCCTTCTACCTGTGCAACATTGGCGGCAAGTATGTCGTCGATGATTTTTTCCAATG